>NZ_JBEZUT010000252.1:0-13169 GCF_040636595.1 Kitasatospora sp. NPDC036755 | reverse complement strand
CGGACGCAAAAGGCCTGGTCGGGGTGGGTGGAAAGGTGGCATGGAAACCTCAACCGGGCGGCCGGGCGGCGGGCAGGCACGGCTCGGGCGCGGGGGCGCCGGCCACCAGCAAGGTGACGGGTGCACTGGAGAACTGACGGTTCGTCATGGCTGATCAGCGGGCACCGGAGCCCTTGTCCTTCCCGTGGGCCGGCCAGGATCGCGCCGGGGTTACTGGGTGGCGAGCCCGCCGCAGACGTTCAGCGCCTGGGCGGTGATGCTGGCCGCGGTGGGGCTGGTGAGGTAGCCGGCCAGCGAGGCGACCTCCTCGGGCGTGGTGTAGCGGCCGAGCGGGATGTGTGTCTGGAAGTGCTGGTGGATGGTCTCGGGGGTGGTGTTGTAGGCGGTCGCGTACTCGTGGTGGATCCTCGCGGTGTGCGGGGTCTGGACGTACCCCGGGCAGATGGCGTTGACGGTGGTGCCGGTCGGGGCCAGTTCCTTGGCCAGCGCCCGGGTGAAGCCGATCACGGCGTGCTTGCTCGCGGTGTACGGGGCGCCCAGGGTGACGGCCTGCTTCCCGGCGGTGGAGGCGATGTTGATGATCCGCGGGTGGGCGGTGCTGGTGATGTGGCCCTGGCGGAGGGTCTCCCGGGTGACGAGGAAGACCGCGTTCAGGTTGGTGTCGATGACGTCGTACCAGAGGTCGTCGGTGGTGGTCGCGGTCGGGCCGCCGCCGGTGCGTCCGGCGTTGTTGACCAGGACGGTGATCGGGCCGTGCTCGGCCACGGCGTGCCGGATCAGGTCGCCGACCTGGGCCGGGTCGCGGACGTCGCAGGTGGCGCCGTCGGCCTGGTGGCCCTCGTCGCGCAGGGTGGCGAGGGCCTGGTCGATGTCCTTGGCGGTGCGGGCGCAGATGAAGACGCGGTGGCCGCGGCTGCCGAGCTCGCGGGCGATGGCGAGGCCGATGCCGCGGGTACCGCCGGTGATCAGGGCGAGGGGTTTCTCGGGTGCGGTGGTCATGACGCGTCCTGTGGGTGAGGGCTGGGAGAGGTCTGCGGGGACGGCCGTCCGGACGGGGCTCAGGCCGAGTACAGGTTGTAGGTGGTCGGGTGGGCCGTGGTGGGCGTGTTGAGCGTGGGGTCCAGGGTGAGGATCGCGTGCTGGAGGTGCTGGAGGTGCGGGGAGGGCTGGATGCCGAGCTCGGTGGTCAGCCGGTGCCGCAGGTGGTGGTAGGTGGTCAGGGCGCTGGTCTGCCGGCCGGCCCGGTAGAGCGCGACCATGGCCTGGGCGTGCAGCCCCTCGTGGTGCGGGTGCTGGTGGGTCAGGTGGGTGAGCTCGGGGATCAGTTCGTTGTGCCGCCCGAGCCGCAGGTCGGTGTCGATGCGGCGCTCCAGGGTGATCAGCCGGCTCTCCTCCAGACGCATGATCTCGATGGTGAGGATCGGCCCGGGCCGGACGTCGACCAGGGCCGGGCCGTGCCAGAGCGCGAGGGCCTGGCGGAAGTGGGTGGCGGCCTGGTGGTCCTGGCCGTGGTTGAAGGCGTGCTGGCCCTGGGTGGTCAGCACGTTGTAGGTGTGGACGTCCAGGTTGTCCGGGTGGGTGCTGAGCTGGTAGCCGCCGTGCCGGGTGGTGAGGATGTCCTTGGCGGTGGTGTGCGGGGTCGGCCCGAGGGCCTGGTTGATCCGGCGGCGCAGTTGCAGGATGTACGTCTGCATCGTGGTGAGCGCCTGTCTGGGCGGGTCGTCGCCCCAGATCTCCTCGATCAGGGTGGCCGTGGGCAGGATCCGGTTCGGGTAGAGCGCGAGGAGGGCGAGGATCTGGCGCTGCTTGGCGGCCGAGGGGACGACGGAGATGCCGTTGAGGTCGGCGGTGAGGGGGCCGAGGACCCTGAGGTGCATGGCGGTTCTCCTCTCGTACGTGGGACGGGGGCGCGTGCTTGCGGGGCTGGGTGGAGGTGGCGGTGCGCCGCGGGGACGGCGGTCGTGCGGGTGGGAAAAAGTGTTCGAATCGGGGGGATGGTGGGGTGGATGCGTCGCACCCTAGTTCCGCCGGAAGGAGGGGGCCGGATTCCTCAAGTGCCTGTCGAGCGGGGTTCCGGGCGCTCTGGTGAGGGCTTCCGGGCAGACGGGGGCGACGGGGCGCCCCTTGCGTGGGAAGGGGCCCGCCCGCCGTGCGCGCGGCCGGGAGCGCCGAGCGAAAGCCGCCGGGAGCCGCTGGGGAGCCGCCGGGGCTACTTCTTCCGCAGGTCGCCGGTGAAGCCGCCGACCAGCAGGTGCAGGCTGCCGTCCGGATTGCGGGTGTACACCTGGTCGTACGGGACGGCGGCGCAGCCGCTGAGCGCGCTCATCGGGGCGGTGCGCAGGACCACCCGGTCGGCGGTGGCCTGGACGAGGTCGGCGACCGCGTCGCAGTAGGGCGTGCCGGGCCCCTCGTTGTTGTGGATCTGTGCGACCGGGTCGTTGATCCGGCCCTGGGCGATGGTGATCGCGAAGTCGGCCTTGACGTAGGTCTGTTGGCTGCCCAGGACACCCTGCCAGGAGCCGAGGAAGGCGGCCGGGACCTCGCCGGCCGGCGTCGGGGCGGCGGAGACGGGGGCGAGCGGGGAGGCGGCGGAGGCCGGGGAGGAGGAGGGGGAGGCGCCGTCGGGGTGGGTGCCGCCGGTGCCGTCGTCGCGCAGGGCCAGGAACACCGAGGTGCCCGCCACGGCGACCGCCAGCGCGGAGGCGATCAGCAGCACCCCGGTGCCGGGTCGGCGGCGGGCCGGCCCCGGCGGCTGGGGGTACGGGGGCCCGTAGGACGGGGGCCCCGCCGAGGAGTACGGCGAGGGGGAGGGCGGGGTGGGCGTGCCGGGGGTGGGCGCGCCGGGGGCCCGCGGTCCGGTGGGCCACGGCTGCGCGGGGCCGAACTGCCCGGTGGGCGCGGCGACTCGGGCCGGGGAGTCGCCGTCCAGGTCCAGCAGCTCGACGGCGAGCGAGGCCAGCGCGGCGGCGATCGCGGGCGGCAGCCAGTCCCGCCGGTCCAGCCGCCCGCCCGCCGCGGGGTCGGCGGCCGTCAGCCGTTCGAGCAGCTGCTCCGGGGTGGGGCGGCGGGCCGGGTCCTTGGCCAGGCAGTCCGCCACCAGGGCGTGCAACTCCCGGTCGGTTATGTCGAGTTCGGGCTCCTCGTGGAGCACCCGGTAGATCAGCACGGCCGCGCTCACCCCCGAGCCGAACGGAGCGGCACCGGTGGCGGCGTGGGCGAGCACGGCGCCCAGCGAGAAGACGTCCGAGGCGGGCCCGGCGCCCCGGCCCTCGGCCTGTTCCGGGGAGAGGTAGCCGGGGGAGCCGACCACGAAGCCGGACCGCGTCAGCGCGGTCGCCGCGTCCAGCGCCCGGGTGATCCCGAAGTCGATCAGGCGCGGCCCGTCCAGGGCCAGCAGCACGTTCGAGGGCTTGACGTCCCGGTGCACCAGGCCCTGGGCGTGCACGGCCCGCAGCGCCTCGGCGAGCCCGACCCCGAGCGAGCGGACGGCGGCGACGGGCAGCGGCCCGAAGTCCCGTACAGCGGTGCCCAAGGAGGGCCCGGCGACGTACCCGGTGGCCACCCAGGGCTGGGCGCCCTCGGTGTCCGCGTCCAGCACCGGGGCCGTCCACCGGCCGCCGACCCGCCGGGCGGCGGCCACCTCGTTGCGGAACCGCACCCGGAACTCCCGGTCCGCGGCGTACTGTTCGTGCACCAGCTTGACCGCCACGGTGCGGCCGCCCGCCGTCCGGCCCAGGTAGACCCGGCCCATCCCGCCCGCACCGAGTCTCCGCAGCAGGCGGTACTCGCCCACCTGCCGAGGATCCCCGTCCCCCAGCGCCTCCACGCCGACTCTCCCCTCGCGCACCCGCCCGTACTCCACGCCAGACGGTACCGCCGGGACGGCCGGTTCCGGTTCGGGCCGCTGGTGTGGATCGGGTGACGGACGGGTGCGCGGCGGCGCGGCGGCGTGGGTCGGCGGGAGGCCTGCGGGCCGGCTCAGCTCCGGGAGATCCCGGCCTGGGTGTGGCCGGCGGCGGTGCCGCCCTCGGGCGGGACGCTCCCCTTCGCTCCGGCCCCGTTCGCTCCGGCGGCGCTCGTACCGGCGGCGCTCGTACCGGCGGCGCTCGTACCGGCGGCGCTCGTACCGGCGGCGCTCGTACCGGCGCCGTTCGCGCCGTGCCCGTTCCGTTCGGCCGCCGGCGCACCCGGCAGGTGCGCCTGCTGGTCCGGCGGGTAGAACTGCCGGGCCCAGTGCCGCATCGCGCCGATCGGCCCGTCGCCCTGGGCGAGCCGGGGCGGGGACACGTACCGCTTGGTGGACCAGATCGGGAAGTCCGCCGAGGTGAACTCGAGGTTGCGCTTGAACATCAGGCCCGCCGTGAGCCGGGTGACCGCCCGGCTGACCATCCGGGCGGCGGCCGGCGGCAGCCCGGACGGGGCCGACATGACGAAGCGGCCCGCCTGGCGCAGCTGCATCCGGCCCGGTTCGACCTGGGTGGCCATGACCAGCGAGCAGATCTCCAGGCCGAGCGAGGGCGTGTGCACGTCGGTGTGCAGCGCGGTGAGGCCGTACCCGTCCACCTCGACGTGGACCTCGCGCATTCCGAGCAGCGGGAAGGTCTCCCGGACCAGCATCGAGATGTGGAAGCCGGTGCCGTCGAACTCCACCGGCGCCGCCAGCTCGCCCTGCGGCCAGCCGTGCAGGGTGATGAAGTGGCCCAGGTCGAAGGAGTTCTCCATGACGTCCTGGGCGTGGCCGGGCATCTCGAAGGAGGCGTACCGCAGCGGCTGCCGCCCGTCGCCGATCCGGTGCCAGGCGGGGATCTCCCAGTCCGGCTCCCGGCCGTCGTGGTGGCGCCAGACGAAGACCGCCTCGTTCACCTCGCGCACCGGCAACTGCGTCAGCGCCGCCTTCGGCGACTGGGTGCCGTACCCGGTGCGCACGCAGCGGCCCTCGGCGTCGAAGGCGAAGCGGTGGAAGGGGCAGACCAGCTCGTTGCCCTCGACGGAGGCGAGGCCGAGGTGGGCGCCCAGGTGGGGGCAGTACGGGCGGATCGCGCGGAGGCGGCCGTTGCGCAGCCGGTACAGCACGACGTCCTCGCCCGCGAGCCGGCGGGTGAGGACGGTGCCGGGCTTGAGCTCGGCGGAGAAGGCGAGTGCGGACCAGCCGTCGGGATAGGGGAGCGCCGGTGGCAGGGCGACGTCGGCCGCGCTCGGGCGGCTGCTGACGGGGTGGACGTGCTTGGACACGCGCATGAAGTCTCCTGTCGGACTGCCCGGCGCCGCCCCTCCCAGGCGATTAGCGCTCGAACAGAATGGAATTCAGATGCTATCCATGGATCGGGAGCACGTGCACGGACAATCTCCCTAATTCCTAAGAACTCCGATGATTCATTAGATATGAATTAACTGCGCTGCGACGGGCCGTTGTCCGCTCGCCCGGCCCGGTGTCGCAGGGGTGTTCGGGTGCGTCGCAGGGGCTCCGGCGTCCGGGGCCGCCCCGTCACCGAATGCCCTCCCGGTCCCTTCGGGCCGCAATTCGAACGGCGAAATCCGTCAGGCGGTCGAGGAGGGGTCGAGAGGTGCTGGAAAGGGCTTTCGAGCGGAGGTGGCGTGTGTTGTGGTGGGTGGCGGGGGCACCCTGGCCACGGGCGGGCTCGAAGGCCGTGGGCGGGCGGAGTACCGCCGGCCGGCGACGCGTCGGAGGCGTAGACGCTCGCGCATGGAACTGAGAGCGACGGCCATGGATCGTTCGGCCAGGGGGGATTTGAATGGTGCCACGACGACGAACCGATCGGGCGCAACCGGCGCCTCCGGCGATCGGTCGTCGGTGATTCCTCCGACTCATGGAATGAGGGTGTTCGTGATGGCTGGTGTGGTGGATCTGGCGGTCGAGTCCGGTGTCGTGCTGGTGGTCGGCGGGACGGGGAAGACGGGCCGCCGGGTGGCGGATCGTCTGTCGGCCCGGGGCTACGAGGTGCGGGTGGGTTCGCGCTCGGGTGCGGTGCCGTTCGACTGGCATGACGAGGGGACGTGGGCGGGGGCGTTGGAGGGTGTGAGTGCGGCGTACCTGACGTACTACCCGGATCTGGCGTTCCCGGGTGCGGTGGAGGCGGTGGGGGCGTTCTCGCGGTTGGCGGCGGAGCGCGGGGTGGGGCGTCTGGTGCTGTTGTCGGGGCGTGGTGAGGAGGCCGCGGAGGCGGGGGAGAAGGCGGTGATGGAGTCGGGGGCCGCGTGGACGGTGGTGCGGTGCGCGTGGTTCAACCAGAACTTCAGTGAGTCGTTCTTCCTGGAGCCGGTGCTGGCGGGGGAGTTGGCGCTGCCGGTGGGTGGTGCGGTGGAGCCGTTCGTGGACGCGGAGGACATCGCGGACGTGGCGGTGGCGGCGTTGACGGAGGCGGGGCACGCGGGGGAGGTGTACGAGCTGACGGGGCCGAGGTTGCTGTCGTTCGCGGACGTGGCGGGGGAGTTGTCGGCGGCGGTGGGGCGTGAGGTGCGGTTCGAGGCGGTGTCGCAGGAGGCGTACCGGGCGGTGCTGGTGGAGGCGGGGCTGCCGGAGGACTTCGCGGAGCTGTTCTCGGTGATCCTGGACGGGCGCAACGCGTCGCTGGGTGACGGGGTGCGGCGTGCGCTGGGCCGTGAGCCGCGGGACTTCGCCGACTACGCCCGTGAGGCCGCCGCCTCCGGGGTGTGGAACGCGTGAGCCGACCCGTCCGGGCGGCTCGAACCACCCGCCTGCGGGCGGGCGTTCGCCCACGGGCGGGCGTTGACTGAGAATCCGAACGGACTCTGGAGGTCTGGTCATGACGGACGGCACGACGGTCTGGTCGACGGAGCAGGGGCTCCGCGCCCTGCCCGAGCAGCTCAAGGGCTTCGGCCTGATGCACGTCGCGATGCGCCGGGACGCGGCACGGCTGACCGCCGCGGCCCGGCGCGGCGCGACGGGCTCCTCCGCGGCGCTCGCGGAGTGGTTCGGGCGGCTGCGCTCGGTGATCGACTGGCACCACCACAGCGAGGACGAGATCCTCTGGCCGTACCTGCGTGGCCGGGTGGCGGGCTTCGACGGCAGTGGGGTCCTGGAGGAGGACCACGAGGCGCTGGACGCCTCGATGCGGCGGGTCGCCGGGGTGCTCGGCTCCGGGTTGCGCGCCGAACTCCCGGAGGCGGCCGAGGCGTTCGAGAGCCTGGTGCGCGAGCACCTGCGGCACGAGGAGCCGGTGGTCTTCCCGGCGCTGGCCGGTCTGTCGGTGGACGAGTACCTGCGGGTCGAGCGCCGGATCATCGGGAGCGCGCCGACCCAGGTGATGACCTACCTCCAGCCCTGGATGTTCGACGGCGCGGACGCGGCCTCGGTCCGCGCGGTCTCGGCGACCATCCCGGCCCCGGTGCGGCTGCTCGGGCGGACCGTCCTGGACCGGCGGTACCGGCGCGGGCTGGACGCCGTGCTCTGAACCGGGACCGGCCCCTCGGCTGCCCCGGCCTGCCCGCCCGCCCGCCCGGCCCGCTCCGGCGGGCGGGCCGGCCCCGCCTCGCAAGCCGACGCAAGTGCCGTGCCGGGAGCCGGGGTTCCGGTTGTCGCGGTTCCCTTGCGCGGCTCCCCGCACGGTGGGCGGTGTCGAGTGTTCCACGTTCGCCGGCGCCGTACCCGCGGAGCCGGAAGACTGAGAGGGTCCTGAGATGCGTTCGGATCAGACCGCCGTCCCGCTGTCGTACACGGCGTCGTCGGCCATCGGGGGTGCGGGGGTGGGGAGTTCGGTGCGGGCTGTCGGGCAGAGCAAGGCGGCCGGTCCGCTGCTGACGGGTGCCACCGTCGCGATGGGCCTGATGGCGGGGCTGTTCTTCGCCTTCGACGTGTCGGTGATGCCGGGCCTCGCGGCCGGGGACGACCGCACCTACGTGACGGCGATGCAGCACATCAACAAGTCGATCGAGAACGGGCTGTTCGGCCTGGTCTTCGTCGGCGCCTTCGCGGCGACCGGCCTGGCGGCCTGGCTGCTGAACAAGGCCGGCCGACGGCAGGCGGCGCTGTGGGCGGCCGTCGCGACCGCGCTCTACGTGGTGGCGCTGATCGTCACCATGGGCGTCAACATCCCGCTCAACAACGAGCTGGCGGCGGCCGGCGACCCCTCGCAGATCCACGACTTCGCCGCCGTACGGGCCAAGTTCGCGGACAGCTGGGTGCCGGTCAACATGCTGCGCACCGCGCTGTGCACCGGCGGCCTGCTGGCGCTGACCCGCTCCCTGGTGCTGCACGGCCGCTCCGGCCGCTGAACGGCGCCCCGCAGGTACCCCGCAGGCGCCACCGCCGTGCCCGTCCGCCTCGTGCGGGCGGGCACGCGCGCGTCCGGGGAACCGTCCGCGCGCGCCCGCCGCCGGGCCGGTGCGGGGCCCGGTGCGGGGCCCGGTGCGCTGGGGCGTGCGCCGGTGCGCCGGGTCGGTGCGTTCGCCCAATTCACTTGGTGAGACACCGAGTTGGTGAACGCGTCCGATGTGGTGGAGCATAGGCCGGGCCCGGTCTGTTGCGGTGCGCTTGCGCCGCGGCCGAGGCGCCGTACGGCTGCTTGGGAGGAGGCGGTTCCGGTGGCTCCGGTGGAACGTCCGTTTCTGGTCCGGGGAAGGGCGGTGCCCCTGGCCAGATACCTGGCGGAGGAGGACATCGAGGGACTGGTGGCCTGCTCGTGCATCGGGAACGAAGTCGGCATCGATCTCGCGGACACCAGGATCCTGGTGAGCCTGGTGGACGTCGCCGACGTGGTGCGGCTCAACTTCCACATGGTCCAGGACGGCCCGGCCAAAGCCCGCTCCTGGTCGCGCCGGCTGCCGGCCGGCACCGGCCCGCGCGAGATCGCGTCCCGGATAGCGCTGGACGTGCGGGCCCTGGAGCGTGAACTGGCGCCGCTGCGCCGGCGCCCGCCCCGGCCGGCGCCGGAGGCGGGGGCGGAGCGGCACCGCCGGGACTGAGGACCGGCGGGGAGGCGGACGACCGGGCAGGCCCGGCTCCGGCGGAGGGTGCGCCGCAGCCGGGCCTGGCCCCTGTTGTTCAGAGGCCTTGCGGGGCACGGGAGTTGGATTCCGCATCCGGAGGATCGGCTCCCACTTGTCGCGCGTAGAAACGTTCTTCCGCCGTACGTCTGGCCGTTGCCCGTGACGACCGGTAGGGATCTGGTGGCGCTGCTAGAACCTCAGCGCCCGACCTTTCCCATCCGTGGTCACACCGCCGGGCCACGAGCCCGGACGGTGGTCAGGAGTCAGCCTCATGCGGAGCACCCCGAACGCCCGGACCAACCCCAGAACCCCGCGAGCGCGGCGCCGAACGTCGGCTGCGGTCTCCGCCGCGGCCGTGGTGGCGGCGCTGGTGGCGCTGCCCACCGGCGTGGCGCAGGCCGCGTCGCCCGACGTCGTGATCAGCCAGGTGTACGGCGGAGGCGGCAACTCCGGCGCGCCGTACGCCAACGACTTCGTCGAGCTGTACAACCGCGGCACCGCGCCGGTGTCCGTCACCGGCTGGACGGTGCAGTACGCCTCGGCCGCCGGCTCCAGCTGGACGAGGACCACCCTCTCCGGGACGATCGCGCCCGGCCACTACTTCCTCGTCCAGGAGGCCGCCGGGAGCGGGGCGGGTGCCGCGCTGCCGACGGCGGACGCCACCGGGACGATCGCCATGTCCGCGACCTCCGGGAAGGTCGCCCTCGTCACCAACGGCACGGCGCTGACCTGTGCTTCGGGCTGCGCGGGGCAGTCCGGGGTGAAGGACCTCGTCGGCTACGGCACCGGCGCGAGCTCCGCCGAGGGCACGCCCACCGGCAACCTGTCGAACTCCACCGCGGCCCTGCGCGCCGGCGGCGGCGCCACCGACACCGACAACAACGCGGCGGACTTCGTGATCGGCGCGCCCGTGCCGCGCAACTCCGCCTCCACCGGCGGGGGCACCCCGAACCCCGGCGGCACCCGCATCCACGACATCCAGGGCGCCGCCCGGGTCTCCCCGCTGGCCGGCAGCGCGGTCAGCGCCGTTCCCGGCGTGGTGACGGCCGTCGGCCCGAACGGCTTCTGGTACCAGGACCCGCAGCCCGACAACGACCCCGCCACCAGCGAGGGCGTCTACGTCTACACCGCGGGCGCGCCCTCGGTCGCGGTCGGGGACTCCGTCACGGTCAGTGCGACCGTCAGCCAGTACCGCCCGGGCGGCACCGGCGGCACCAACAACCTGTCGATCACCGAACTGACCGCGCCCACCGTCAGCGTGGTCGCCCACAACGCGGCGCTGCCGGCCGCGACCCTGGTCGGCCCGGGCGGGCGGATACCCCCGTCCGCGGTCATCTCCAGCGTCACCTCCGGCGACGTCGAGACCGCCGGGAACTTCCAGCCCGCCACCGACGGCCTGGACTTCTGGGAGTCGCTGGAGGGCATGCGGGTCGAGATCGACGACGCGGCCGTGGTCGGCCCGTCCAACAAGTACGGCGAACTGCCCGTCGTCCCGCAGGGCAGCGGCACCCGCACCAACCGGGGCGGCATCCTGCTGCAGGCGAACGACGGCAACCCGGAGCGGGTCGTCCTCGGAAAGGCGCTCGCGCCCACCCCGACCGCCAACGTCGGCGACACCCTGACGGGCGCCACCGTCGGCGTGCTCGACTACGCCTTCGGCAACTTCACCCTCCAGGTCACCTCGACCCCGGCGGTCACGCCCGGTACCACCGCGCCCGAGACCACCGCGACGCCGACGGCCGGCCAGCTCGCCGCCGCCACCTTCAACGTGGAGAACCTGGCGCCGTCCGACCCGCAGAGCAAGTTCGACGGCCTCGCGGCGGGCATCGTCGGCAACCTGCGCTCGCCCGACCTGGTCGCCCTGGAGGAGATCCAGGACAACAGCGGTGCCACCGACGACGGCACGGTGAGCGCGACCCAGACCCTCGCCAAGCTCACCGCGGCGATCACCGCGGCCGGCGGCCCGGCCTACTCCTACCGCGAGATCGACCCGGTGGACGGCCAGGACGGCGGGCAGCCCGGCGGCAACATCCGCCAGGTCTTCCTGTTCCGCACCGACCGCGGCCTCTCCTTCACCGACCGCGCCGGCGCCGGATCCACCACCGCCGACTCCGTGGTGAACGCCGGCGGCACGCCGCAGCTGGCCTACTCGCCCGGGCGGATCGACCCGACCAACGCGGCGTTCGCCTCCAGCCGCAAGCCGCTGGCCGGTGAGTTCCGCTGGAACGGCAAGCCGGTCTTCGTGATCGCCAACCACTTCAACTCCAAGGGCGGTGACCAGCCGCTGTTCGGCCGCTACCAGCAGCCGTCCCACCCCTCGGAGAGCCAGCGCCACAGCCAGGCGGCCGTGGTGAAGGACTTCACCGACCGGATCCTCGCCGTGGACCCGAAGGCCTCGGTGATCGTGCTCGGCGACCTCAACGACTTCGAGTTCTCCCAGACCGCCGACATCCTCACCGCGGGCGGAGCGCTCACCGACCTGCCGCGCACCCTGCCGCTGCCCGAGCGCTACACCTACGTGTACGAGGGCAACTCGCAGGTGCTGGACCACATCCTGATCTCGAGCGCGCTGGCGGCCACGGCCTACAGCTACGACATCGTGCACATCAACAGCGAGTTCAGCACCCAGCTCAGCGACCACGACCCGCAGGTGGTGCGCATCCCGCTGCCGTAGCGGGACCGGCGCGCGGCGCCGGCCTCCCCGGTGGGGCCTCTTCCCGAGGCCTCCCCGGGCGGGGCCGGCGGCCGGCTACGCGCCAGGGGTCCCGTCCGGGTGGAGGGCGTCGAGCACGAGCGCGAGCCCGAAGGCGAACTCGTCGGCGTAGTCGTAGCCGGGCTTGAGGACGTGTTCGGTGGCCAGCTCGGCGAGGTGGGGGTAGGCGTCGGCGGGCATCCCGTCCAGGATGGCGCCCGCGACCTCGGCCGACTCCGCCCCGCCCTTGAAGGGCAGGGCGACCTCCTGGAGCACGAAGCCGTACAGGTAGCTGTCGATCAGCGAGACGGCGTGCGCGGTCATCGGCACGGAGAACCCGCCGGTGCGCAGCGCGCCGAGGACGGCGTCGTGGTGGCGCAGGGTCGCCGGGCCGGGCCGGACGCGGGAGTCCATGAGGCCGATCGCCCACGGGTGGCGCAGGAGGGCGGCGCGCGCGGAGACCGCGCGCCGGTGCATGGAGCTCTTCCAGTCGGTGCCGAGGGGCGGGAGCTCGATCTCGCCGAACACCGCGTCCACCATGCCGTCGAGGATGTCCTCCCGGCCCGCCACGTGGTGGTAGAGCGACATCGCCTCGACCCCCAGCGGCTGGGCGATGGCCCGCATGGTGAGCGCGGCGGACCCCTTCTCGTCCGCCAGCTCCACCGCCGCCCGGATCACGCGCTCACGGCTCAGCGGCGTACGGGCCGGTGTCCCGCGCCGGCCCTTGCCTCCCTCGGGCATCCGGCCCCTCCTCCACGTCCATTGACTGCCTTACGGGGTAAGGCTAACGTGCCTTACAACATAAGGCTGCACTGTCCGTGAAGGGGCTGCGCCATGGGCGGGGAACACGTGGGGAAGGTCTGCGTCATCGGGGCCTCGGGGAAGCTGGGGCAGTACATGGTCGGGCACGCGCTGGAGCGCGGCTACGAGGTGGTCGGCGTCTGCCGGGAGCGCAGCGTGCCGAAGCTGGCCGCCTTCGAGGGGCGGATCACCGTCGTCCCCGGGGCGACGAACGACCCGGAGGTGATCCGCCGGGCGGTCGCCGGGTGCGACGGGGTGCTGACGGTGCTGGTGCCCTGGGGCGTGCGGCAGTACTCGTCGGGTACGGCGCAGGCGGTCCTGGACCACGCCCGGCCGGGCGCGCGCCTGGTGTTCTCCTGCGGCTGGCACATCACGCGCGACGGCAAGGACCGCTACTCGCGGCTGTTCACCCTGGGCCTGCGGATCGCCACCGCCGTCGGCAGGCTCGTGCGCGTCCTCGAGATCGACGACCAGGTGGAGGCGTGCCGAAGGGTCTTCGCCAGCGACACCCGGTGGACCGTGGTGCGCGGCAGCGACCTGGAGGAGGGCGAGAGCCAGGGCCTGCCGGTGTGGAGCCGGCACGTGGGCGACCCGGTGCTGGCGAGCAACCTGATCCGAACCGCTTCAGCGGCTTCGCCTTCGGCCTGGGCCTGGAGCGGATCCTGATGAATCGTCACAACGTCGCCGACATGCGCGACATGGTCGAGGG
>NZ_JBEZUT010000251.1:0-13182 GCF_040636595.1 Kitasatospora sp. NPDC036755 | reverse complement strand
GGCGGTGCGCCCGGGCGGCGGCGGTGAGTTCGTCCAGCGCGCGCCGCACCCGGTCGACCTCGGCCCGGTCCGGCACCCGGCCGCCGTACCGGATCTGCGCCGCGAAGGCCGCCACCGCACCACCCAGCCGCTCCAGCGCCGCCGTCGCCGGCAGCCACCGCTCGGCCAGCCGGCCGGTGGGCGGCGGCTCGGACAGCCCCTGCCGCACCTCCCGGCGGGCGTCCGCCAGCGACCGGTAGGCCGTACGGCGCAGCCACACCTGGGCGTTGCCGGGCCGGCCGGGGGCGCCGTTGTCGGCGACGGAGCGCTCGGTGACGGCGCTCTCGGTGACGGCGCTGTCAGTGACGGAGCTCTCGGCGACGGAGCTCTCGGCGACGGCGTCGAGGTAGGACCGCAGCGCCGTCGCCGCGTCGACCAGCCTCGGCTCGATCCGGTGCCGAGGGCGCTCCGGCCACAGCAGGTAGCCGAAGAGCAGGACGATCGCGCTGGCCAGCACCGTGTCCAGGACCCGGGGCCAGAACTCGGCGGCGCTGCTCTGCCCGCCGAGCTGCAGCAGGACCAGCGCCATCGGTGTCACCACCACGGTGTTCAGCCCGTAGTGCGCCGCCGTGGCGTACGGGAGCAGGGCCACGCAGCCGGCCGCCATCACGGTCAGCGCCCACTCGTCGGTGGTGGCCGTCAGCAGCGCCGCGGTCACCGCCACCCCGAGCACCGTGCCGACCGAGCGGCTCACCGCGCGCAGGAACACCGAGCCGAGGTCCGGCTTGAGCACGAAGGCGATCGTCATGGGCACCCAGTAGCTCTTGCTGAGCGGGTAGTTGGCGGTGACCGCCGAACCGGCCGCGATGCACAGCGCGACGCGCAGCCCGTACCGCACCGAACCCCGGGACAGCAGCCGCACCCGCAGCCGCCACGGGTCCGGCGGCGGCGCGGGGGCGGTGCCGAGCCGCGTCTCGCGGCCGGCCACCGTGTCGGCGGCGGCGCGCAGTGCCACGTCCAGGGCCTGCCGAGAGGGGGTGTCGGGCCGCCAGTCGGGAACCTCGACCTCGCCGCCGCCCCGCCGCACGGCGGCCGCCAGCCGGCCCGGCACCTCGGCCACCTCCGGCGGGACGGGACGGCGGGCCCACAGCAGGCCGGTCGCCGCCTCGGTGGCGGCCAGGGCGGCCTCGTACATCCGGCGCCGGCGGTCCCGTGTGCTCCGCTCGTCCCGCGCGTTCCGGCGCTCCCGGCGGCTCGGGCTGCCCCCGCGGCTCAGGCGGCTCGGGCGGTCCGGGCGGCTCGGGCGGTCCGGGCGGTCCGGGCCGAGGAGGTCCTGGAGCTGGTTCAGGCGGGCCGTCAGCACCTGGCGCGAAGCCCCCGCCCGCGGGCCGCCCAGATCGGCGAGGGTACGGCCGAGCGCGTCGTACGCGGCGGCCAGCGCCCGGTTGCACGGATCCGCGGCAGGCCGGCGCGGCACCCCCGCCCGCAGTCCGAGCAGCACCACGAACGCCGCCCCCACCAGCAGCAACGGCGCCGCCGCCCACCACGGACGCGGCAACGGCATCCCGCTGCCCAGCGCGGCCGACACCAGCAGCAGCAGCCCGGCCGCCGAACCGCGCGGACCCGTCGAGCTCAGCGCACCGGACACGAAAGCGGTCAGCGTCAGCGCGACCCCCAGGGCCAGGCCGTCCGCATCGGCGTGCTGGAGAGCGGTACCGATCAGCATGCCGAACGCGGAGGCGAGCACCGCCCACCCGATCCGGGCGGCCCGCAGCCTGCCCGGCTCGACCCGGTCGTTCATCGTCGCGTGCATCGCCCCGAGCCCGGCGAACACCCCCAGATCCAGCCGGTGCGCCAGCAACCCCACCGCCAACGGCACCGCCATGCCCACCGCCGCCCGCACCATCAGCGCCACCGGCACCAACGGCCGCGCGGGCCGCGCGGCACGGGCCCACCAGGGGGAGGAGGAGACGTCGAGGGAGCTCACGCGGTCACGTCCGTTCTGCGGCCTTGGGTCGCTGCTGTGCGACATTGCGCGGCAGAAGGGGGCGTTCCGGGTCAGTCTACCCAGGACCGCCGCGGCGCCTCGCACGTGTCAAGTTCGTACCGATCGTTTGCGGGCGGGCCAAGGTCCCTGCCGGTCCGACAGGGGTGGTGGCTACGATGACGGAGGCGGAAACCGCCCACAGGGCGGGCGGTGCACCGACCAGGACGGTGCGAGCCAGAAGTTGACGGTGTGTTGCGGCCCGCGGCCGTCCGGGATGCCCGGGGCGGCAGGCCGTACGGGGGAGAGGTGAACTGCCGTGGCAGGCAATGCAACTAGTTCGGGGACGCCGACTCCTTCGGCGAGTCCGTCACCCAGTCCGACGCCGACACCCTCGGCGAGTCCCTCGCCGAGCCCTTCACCGAGCCCGGCCCCGAGCCCCTCGCCGAGCCCGTCGGCCAGCCCCTCGCCCACCCCTTCGACGAACCCCTCGGCGAGCCCGGAACCCGGCGCGACGGGCACGGACCCGAAGAGCCCAGGGCCCTCGGGCGACGCGGCGCCGTACATGCTGGACCAGCAGCTCCCGTGGCCGTTCGGCGTGGTCAACATCGCGCCCATCGTCAGCAAGGTGCAGACGAGCGTCAGCGCCGGCGACCTGGTGTCGGCCTTCGGCCAGCAGAACGTCCAGATCGAGCTCGACACGCTCAGGACGTTCGCCGGGAAGGTCGAAGCCCTGCTCGCCGCGATGGAGGGCTCCGAGGCCGCGCCGTACAAGCTCCAGGAGCAGAAGCTGACGGGCAAGAGCTTCGCGAGCGCGGAGTTCGCCGAGGCGACGGCCCTGACCGCCGCCTACGGTAAGGTCCACGGCCAACTCGTCCAGCTGCACAAGGACTTCGCGTCGCAGATCCAGGCGATGCAGACCGCGGTCTCGAAGACGGCGAGCGTCTACGCGAACAACGAGGACCACACGACGGCCGACCAGAACGCCGTCGCGAAGAACGCGGGCGTCACCACCCCGGCGCCGGGCACGGGCGACGGCAAGTACTGATGGCGGTCCGGGGAGAGTCTTACGGGGAGACGGGGAACACGCAGTGACAGCCAGCACGAACTTCGAAGGCATGGAACACGCCCACCTGCGCAAGATGGTGGACAGCACGGATCCGGCGACGGTCCTCAGCCGCGGCACCCAACTGCAATCGGCGGGCCGGGTGCTGAAGGAACTCAGCACGGCGCTCAAGTCGCACGTCGGCAACGTCACCTGGGAAGGCCCTGCGGCCGAGAACTTCAAGACCTGGGTGAACAACCTGCAGCAGTCCGCGCAGATCATCGGCGACCACGCCACGACCGCCGGTGACGCGATGCACCAGGCGGGCGAGGCCCTCAGCACCGCCAAGGCCGCCGTGCCGGAGCCGCCGAAGACGGAGATCCAGGCGGTCAGCAAGTACAATAGCCAGTCGAGCCTGGTGAAGATCCCCCAGCTCGCCGTCGGCCAGACCGCCGACCAGTACATGAAGACGGTCGACCCCAAGTGGGTGACGGCCACGGAGTTCACCCTGGCCAAGGCCAAGGTCGACAAGGAGCACCAGGAAGCCGTCCTCCAGATGGAGAAGTTGGCGCAGGCGTACAACGCGGCGACGACGACGCTGAACGGGATCCCCACGGACGTGGTGCTGCCGGGGACGCCTGGTTCTGGAAGCCGGGGCGGCGATTCCGACCTGCCCAGTGGCGGAGGCTCCGGGAGCGCCGGTGGTTCCGGAGGGCGGGTGCGCTCACCCCGCTTGAGCGGCGGAAACGTCGGGGGCGGCTCCAACCCGTCCGGCGACGGGAACTACGGCGGCGGAAAGGTCCTGCCCCGTGACCCGGGGGCGGGTGGGCCGGGCCCGTCCAACCCGGGCAGCACCCCGCCCCCGTCGCACGGTGGCGGCGGTCAGTTGCCGCCCGCGCCGCAGGACCCGGGGGTCTCGACCCCGCCGTCCTACCCGTCGGAGCCGGTCAACCGCCCGGGCACCGACCTCAACAGCCTGCCCCCCGCACCGACCCTGCCCACCCAGACCGGCCCGTACGGTCCCGGCGGCGGCCAGCTGCCGACGGACGGGCCGACCACCCTTCCCGGGTACCCGAGCGGGCCGAACGGCCCGGGCACCGGGCCCGGCGTCCCCGGCGGCGGCCCGGTCCCGGGCTTCCCCACGGGAACGGGCGGCGGCTCCGTCCCGGCCAAGGGCGGCGGTGGCAGCGGGTTCCTCCCCGGCAAGGGCGGCGGCCAGATACCGGCACGCACGACCCCGTTCGGCGGAGGCCCCGGTCAGGGCAGGGGCGGCACTCCGGGGCTGCCCAGCGGGACGGTCTTCGGCGCCCGCGAGGCGGGGCCGGCCGGCATGGGCGGCGGCATGCACCCCGGTATGGGCAGCGCCCACGGCGGTGCGGTCGGTGCGGGCGGCGGCTCGCGCGGCCGGGGCCTGGCCTCGACCACGGGCGGGACGGTCGGGGGCCGCAAGGGGCCGACCGCGGGCGGGGAGTTCACACCCGGTGGCACCGGCCTGCGCAACCGTGCGGCGGCCGCCGGCGAGGGCGGACCCCAGGCCAGGCAGAACGGCATGATGACCCCCGGTACGGCGGGCCACGGCGGCCGGAACGAGCGCGACCGCCGCAAGCGGGCCGACTACCTGCACGAGGACGAGGAGACCTGGACCAGCGGTACGCCGCACAGCAACCCGGACGTGATTGAGTAGGACGGCAACGACTGCCCGGCCACTGGGCTTCCCCGGTGGCCGGGCAGGCTTGTTCGGGGCACGCTTCCCGGTCGACGGAGAGATTGACGAGGAGTTGTGATGGGGCGGACGAACGCGCGAGCGCGTTGGCGGGCTGCTGCTGCGGCGCTTGTGGCGGCGGGGATCGTGGTCGGCCCGATCGCAGCGCCCGCAATGGCCGAGGACACGATCCGGCAGCAACAGTGGCACCTGGATGCGATGCACGCCCCGGAGATGTGGAAGGTTGCCAAGGGGCAGGGCGTCACTGTCGCGGTGATCGACAGTGGGTTCAAGCTGGATCATCCCGACCTGGAGGGGCAGTTCCTGCCGGGCAAGGACTTCAGTGGAAGTCCGGGTGGGGTCGGGGCCTATGCGGAGAACCACGGAACCCTGATGGCCAGCTATATCGCCGGGACCGGGAAGTCGAAGGGTGGCACGGGGGCCTATGGCCTGGCCCCAGGAGCCAGGATTCTTCCGTTGAAGATTGCTAACGGTTCCGAGCGGGCCGTGGTTTCGGCTGATTTCCTGGATCAGATCGGGCAGGCGGTGACGTACGCGGTCGAGCAGGGTGCCAAGGTCATCAACGTTTCGCAAGGAATGGCCGCAGTCACGACTTCTCCGGCTGATGTGGAGAAGCTGAACAAGGTCTTGGCATGGGCTCGTTCAAAGGGTTCGCTGGTGGTCTCCAGCGTCGGGAACTCCGGCGATCAGGGGAACATCGTCGAGTATCCGGGGGCCCTGCCCAATGTGGTCGGGGTAGGGGCGTCGGACCGGAACGGTACGGTCACTGCCGAGTCCGAGCGTGGACCGCAGGTTGCCCTCGTGGCTCCGGGTGTGGACATGGTCGGTGCGTGTCCCGGTGCCACCGGGTACTGCAAGGGCCACGGCACGTCGGATGCGACCGCCTTGGTTTCCGCGTCCGCGGCTTTGGTGTGGTCGTTGCACCCGGACTGGACGGGGAACCAAGTGCTGCGGGTGCTGATCAACACTGCGGGGAAGGCGAACGACGCCTCCGGTCGCAACGATCTGATCGGTTACGGGGCCGTGCGTCCGCGGGTTGCGCTGACGGATCCGGGGGATCCGGGTCCGGCGAATGTGTCGCCGATTCCGGCTGACGCGGTTGTGCCGTCGGCGACTGCGATGCCGTCGGCGCCCGCGTCGGGGGTGCCGGTTCCGGCTGAGAGTCCGACTGATGTGTCGGTGGGTGTGCCGTCGGCGCAGCCGGTAGCGGAGAAGTCGGCCGGTTCGAGTGGCGCGCTGCCGTTGGTGGGTGGTGGGGTGGCCGGGTTGGTGTTGGTGGCAGGCGCGGTCTTCGTGGTGGTGCGGCGTCGGCGGAAGCCGGATGTGTGGCCCGAGGGGGTTCAGGTGCCTCCGCCTCCGCCGGCGTATCAGCCGCCGGTGCCGCCGGAGGACAACCCGTACGCGAGGTAGCTCAAGTTGTTGGGGGAGTAGGGGATGTGGGCTCGCCGGGTTGTGTTCCTTGCTGCTGCGAGTTTATGCGTGACGGGGACAGCGGTGGTGCAGGCTGCCGCGGAGAGCTCGATTCGGCAGCAGCAGTGGCACTTGGACGCGATGCATGCCCCGGAGATGTGGAAAATCTCCAGAGGGCAAGGCATCACCGTTGCGGTGATTGACGGCGGCTTCAAGTTGGATCACCCCGATCTGGCAGGGCAATTCCTGCCAGGCCAGGACTTCAGCGGAGGTTCGGGCGGGGTTAGTTCTTATGCTGATCCCCATGGCACGTTGATGGCAGGGCTCATTGCGGGGACTGGAAAGGCCAACGGGGGAAAGGGTGCATATGGATTGGCGCCCGGCGTCAAGATCCTCCCGCTGAAGATCAACAACGGTTCGGTGGGGAGTCTCGTCTCGGCTGATTTCCTGGACCAAATCGGGAAGGCCGTCGACTATGCGGCCGGCCAGGGGGCCAAGGTCATCAGCATTTCCCAGGGGATGAACTCGGTCACTGCTACTCCGGAAAATGTGGCCAAGCTGAATAGTGTTCTAGCGTCTGCGAGGGCGAAGGGGTCATTGGTTTTCGCTGCGGCAGGGAATGAGGCGAAGTCGGGAAATCCGGTCGATTATCCCGGGGCGCTTCCGAATGTTGTCGGCATTGGTGCGATCGACCACAGCGGATCTGTGACGTCGGAATCTTCCTACGGGCCTCAGGTGGCCCTTGTCGCCCCGGGGATGGACACGATCGGAGCCTGCACGACGCCGTCCGGATACTGCAAGGGCCACGGAACGTCGGACGCGACCGCCCTGGCTTCCGCATCGGCGGCGTTGATCTGGTCGGTGCATCCGGATTGGTCTCCCAATCAGATCTTGCGGGTGCTCATCAATACGGCGAGCAGGCCGAACGGGGGAACGGTCCGTACGGATGACGCCGGCTGGGGTGCCGTGCGGCCGCGTGTCGCGCTGACGGATCCGGGGGATCCGGGTCCTGCGAATGTTTCGCCGCTGCCGGCTGATTCGGCTGTGCCGTCGGCGGCTCCGGTGCCGTCGGTGAGCGGGTCTATGCCTGCGTCGGCGGTACCGGTTCCGGTCGAGAGTCCGACTGATGTGCCGTCGGCGCGGCCGGTGGCGGGGAAGTCGGAGGCCGGTTCGGGTGGTGCGTTGCCGTTGGTGGCTGGTGTGGTGGCCGGGTTGGTGCTGGTGGCGGGTGTGGTGTTCGCGGTGGTGCGGCGTCGGCGGAAGCCGGAGGGGGTTCAGGTGCCTCCGCCGGAGGGCAACCCGTACGCGAGGTAGTCGCGTTCGGGTGGGCACGTGGGTGAGGGCGTCGGGTCATCCCGGCGCCCTCGTGCGTGGTGTGGGGCGTGCGGGTGGTGGGGGTGCGCCGGGGTCACTCGGGTGGCGGCTGGTGGGGTGGGGCGGGGGTGGCGAGGGTGGCGGTATGGATGCGGAGGGTGCTTGGCGGGTCGGGCAGGTGCGGCGGGCGGCGGCTGCGGCGCTGATCGGGACGGCGATCGAGTTCTACGACTTCTTCATTTACGGGACGGCGGCCGCGTTGGTGTTCGGTCCGGTGTTCTTTCCCGGATTGGGCACGGTGGGGGCGCTGTTGGCGGCGTTCTCGGTGTACGCGGTGGCGTTCCTGGCCCGGCCGGTGGGGGCGGTGGTGTTCGGGCACTTCGGGGACCGGGTGGGGCGGAAGGCGACGCTGGTGGTGTCGCTGTTGCTGATGGGGCTGGCGACGGCGGGGGTGGGGCTGTTGCCGGGGTTCGCGGTGTGGGGGTGGTGGGCGCCGGCGGTGCTGGTGGTGCTGCGGGTGTGTCAGGGCGTCGGGTTGGGCGGGGAGTGGGGTGGGGCGGCGCTGCTGATCGCGGAGAACGCGCCGGCCGGGCGGCGGGGGCGGTACGGGGGGTTCCTGCAGTTGGGGCCGACGATCGGGTTCGTGTTGGCGAACGGGGTGTTCCTGGCGCTGCAACTCGGCCTGGACGAGGGGGCGTTCCGCGCGTGGGGTTGGCGGGTGCCGTTTCTGGCCTCGTTCGTGATGGTCGCGGTGGGGCTGTTCGTGCGGTTGCGGGTCGAGGAGTCGCCGCTGTTCCGGGCGGGGGAGCGCCGTGAGCGGCTGCCGGTGCTGGAGGTGCTGCGTGAGCACTGGCGCCCGGTGCTGGCGGGCGGTGGGGCGATCACGGTGGGGTACGCGCTGTTCTACCTGACCACGACGTACGCGTTGGCGTACGCGACGAGCGGGTTGGGGGTGGCGAGCACGGTGGTCCTGTCGATGCTGCTGGTGGGTGCGGTGGGGATGGCCGCGACGGTGTGGCTGAGCGCCTCGTGGAGTGACCGGTGGGGGCGGCGGCGGACGCTGCGGTGGGCGACGGGGCTGGCCGCGGTCTGGTCGCCGGTGCTGTTCCCGCTGTTGGAGACGGTGAGCCGGCCGTTGATGTCGGTCGCGCTGGCGGGGGCGATGGTGGTGCTGGGCGGCATGTTCGGGCCGTTGGCGGCGTTCCTGCCGGAGTTGTTCCCGACGAGGGTGCGCTACACGGGCGCGGCGCTGACGTACAACCTGGGCGGTGTGGTCGGCGGTGCGACGACGCCGCTGGTGGCGACCAGGCTGACCGGGGCGTACGGGACGGCGCAGCCGGTGGGCTGGTACCTGGCGGTGCTGGGTGTGCTGGCCCTGGGGTGTCTGTGGATGCTGCCGGAGAACACCGGCGCGGAGCTCGGGTCGGCGGAGGGGACGGCCCCCGGCGGTCCCGGCGGTCCCGGCGGTCCGGGCGGTACGACGGATGGCGGAGGCCGCCGGGCGCCCCGGTGGGGGACGGACCCGGCGGCCTGACGGCAGGGCGCGGGGGCTCAGCCGGCCAGGGCGGCGCGGCCGGCCAGCACGACGGCGGTGTGCCGGGCGACGCGCTCGCCGAGGTGCTCGGCGGTGGCGATGTCGGCCTTGTGGACGGCCTCCGGGCCGGCGTCGGACGGGGAGGACGCGGCGGCGCCGTTGAAGAAGCCGAGCCGGTTGAGGTCGTTCTCGGAGGCGGTGGTGGCGTTCCAGCCGGGCTTGAGGCCGAGGTTGACCCAGCTCATGCCGTGCTGGGCGGCGAGGGTCTGGAAGAAGGCCAGGGTGCTGGCCTTGTCACCGCTCTTGGAGGCGGAGTTGGTGAAGCCGGCCGCGACCTTGTCCTTCCAGGCGTCGGAGAACCAGCGCTTGCTGGTGGCCTCGGCGAAGACGTGGAAGGCGCCGGAGGCGGTGCCCATGTAGGTGGGGGAGCCGAAGACGATCGCGTCGGCGGCGTCGAGCTGGGCCCACTGCTCGTCGGTGATGGTGTCGACGGCGATCGGGAGGACCTCGGCGCCGGCGGCGGCGGCGCCGCGGGCGACGGCCTCGGCGATCACGGCGGTGTGGCCGTAGCCGGAGTGGTAGGCGAGGGCGACGGTCGGACGGATGGCGGTCATGGGGCACTCCAGGGAGGACGGGCGCGGGGACGGGCGCGGAACGGGGCAGGGCAGGGCGGTGCGGGGCCGGTGTGCCGCGGTGTTCCGCGGCCCCGGCCTTGCGGTCTCGAATATAGACCAGGTCTCTATTGGTTACCAAGGGTCGATCGGAGACCTTGAGGGCTACCCTGGAGGCATGACGACGGAGGAAGCGGCCCGGACCCGGACCGGACAGCCCGCGGAGCGGGACGTGCGAGACGTGCGGGAGGAGCCGCGGGGCGGGCAGGCCTACGACGTGTTCGGCCGGCTCTGCCCCAGTCGCGAGCTGTTCGCCGAGCTGGCCGACAAGTGGTCGATGCTGATCCTGATGAGCCTCCACGCCTGCGGACCGCAGCGCTTCTCCGAACTCCAGCGCGGGGTCGGCGGAGTCAGCCGCAAGATGCTCACCCAGTCCCTGCGCAACCTGGAGCGCGGTGGGCTGGTGCTCCGTACGGTCTTCCCGGAGACGCCGCCGCGGGTGGTCTACAGTCTGCTGCCGCTCGGTCGCGAACTGGCCGAGCTGCTGGCGCCGGTCGGCCGGTGGACGGAGCGCCGCGCCGGGCGGATGCTGGCGGCCCGCGAGGAGTTCGACGCGGCGCACGGCGAGGGCTGAGCCGACGCGGGGCGAGGGTCGGGCCGGCCCGCGGCGGGAGTCGCGCCCTCCCGCGACGAGGCCCGGAGGGGCCCGGGAGGGGCCCTGGAGAAGTGGAGCGGCCGGAGCGGAGGCCGATTTCCCTTCCGGCCCCGGAGCCGTGTAATGTCTTCCTTGTTCGAGCGGCCGGGAGAAACACCGGCAAGCGAGCAAGCCCCTATAGCTCAGTCGGTAGAGCGTCTCCATGGTAAGGAGAAGGTCTGCGGTTCGATTCCGCATGGGGGCTCCACTGAAAGACCCTCGCCTCGTGGCGGGGGTCTTTCGCGTTTCCGGCGAGGGCCGCGCCGCCGGCGCGCCCCGAGGAACCCCGGCGCACCCCGACACGCCACGGCCTAGCGGGTCGGGTACGGAATGCGCTGTGATGGTGCGTCATCGGCCGCCCGCCCGAGGGGTGCGGGGCGCGAGCCGAACCCCGACCGGGAGGGCGTCATGGGTGTTCGACTCGTGGTGGTCGACGACCATCGGCTGCTGGCCGAGGCGCTGGCCACCGCACTTCAGCTGCGCGGTCACCGGGTGCTCGCGGTCGGTTCCCCGGCCGGTGTCGCCGCGGACCTGGTGGTCGGGCGGCGGCCCGAGGTGTGTCTGCTGGGGGTGGCCGCGCCGGGGGAGTCGGGGGCCTTCGACGGGTTGCGCCGGATCCGTCGCGAGCGTCCCGAGGTGGCCGTGATCGTGCTCGGCCCGGTGGGTGAACTGCGTGGTGTGGCAGGGGCGTTCGCGGCCGGAGCGGCCGGGTACGTGCCCAGTGACGAGCGGATCGAGGTGGTCGAGCGGGCCATCGGACGGGCGCGCGCGGGCGAGGCCGCGGTCGCGGTGGACATCCTGCGCGGGGCCTTCGACCAACTGCTGCGCCCGGTGGCCGAACCGGACGACGAGGCCGTCCGGCTGCTGCGGCTGCTGACCCGCCGTGAGGTGCAGGTGCTGGCCCGGATCGCGGACGGCGAGGACACCGCGGCGATCGCCGCCGGGATGCGGATCGCCGCCAGCACCGCCCGGACGCACGTCCAGCGGGTGCTGATGAAGCTCGGTGCGCGGACCCGGCTGGAGGCGGCCGCGGTGGCGGCGCGCACCGGTCTGCTGGAGCGGATGGCCGGCGCCTGAGGACTCGGTGAGAAGGTCGGGAGCGGCCGTCCGGGTGGTGCGGAGCACCCTTGCGGGATTGGGAGAATGACCCCAGTCGTTCGCATTCCGTCGATGGCTTCCGCCCGTTCGGGCGGACCGTCGTTCGCTGGAGGTCGCAACATGAGTAAGTACCTGGTCACGGGTGGCGCCGGCTACGTCGGCGGCGTGGTCGCCGCCCACCTGCTGGAGGCGGGGCACCGGGTGACCGTCCTGGACGACCTCTCCACCGGTTTCCGCGAGGGCGTCCCGGCCGGTGCCGAGTTCGTCGAGGGTCGGATCCAGGAGGCCGACAAGGTGCTGGACGGCTCCTTCGACGGGGTGCTGCACTTCGCCGCCTCCTCGCAGGTCGGCGAGTCGGTCGCGGACCCGGAGAAGTACTGGCGCAACAACGTGGCCGGTTCGCTGGAGCTGATCAGCGCGATGCGCGCGGCGGGCGTGCGCAAGCTGGTGTTCTCCTCGACCGCCGCCACCTACGGCGAGCCGGAGGCCGTGCCGATCGCCGAGACCGCCCGCACCGCGCCGACCAACACCTACGGCGCCACCAAGCTCGCCGTGGACCACCTGATCACCAGTGAGGCCGTCGCGCACGGCCTGGCCGCGGTCTCGTTGCGCTACTTCAACGTGGCCGGCGCGTACGGTGCCTACGGCGAGCGGCACGACCCCGAGTCGCACCTGATCCCGCTGGTCTTCCAGGCCGCGCTGGGGCAGCGCCCGCACATCGCGGTGTACGGCGACGACTACCCGACCCCGGACGGCACCTGCATCCGCGACTACATCCACGTCGCCGACCTGGCCGACGCGCACCTGCTGGCGCTGGACGCGGCCCGGCCGGGCGAGCACCTGATCTGCAACCTGGGCAATGGCAGCGGCTTCTCGGTGCGCGAGGTGATCGAGTCGGTCAAGCGTGTCACCGGCCGGGAGATCCCGGTGCAGGTCGCGGGCCGGCGGGCCGGCGACCCGGCGGTGCTGGTGGCCTCGGCCGCCCGGGCCCACGAGACGCTGGGCTGGACCCCGCGCCGTCCGAACCTGGACGAGATCGTCGCCGACGCCTGGGAGTTCACCCTGGCGAAGAACGCCGGGTGAACGATGCCCGTTGAGCAACAGCCGTCGGGCGACGCCCGTTGAGCGACGCCCGTTGAGCGACGGCTGTTGAGCAACGGCCTTCGAGAGAAGGCTGGTTGGCGAGTGGTGGCCGGGCGGGGGCGCTCCTCGGCGAGGGATCGACGGCCCAAGTCCAGCCAACCACGCAGGTTCTGACGAAACTTCACCGAATCGCCACGAGCCCGTTTCCCGCCCCGTAGGCTGAGTGCGGTACCGGTGGGGGCCGGCGCCCATTCGGCCTCACCGGCCACCGGTGGGCGGGCGGAACGGCGGGTCCGGAACGCGGATGCCGGGCCGGTCCCCGCCCCGGGCTCGGGCGGTGTGAGCAGGGGGAGGGACGATGGCGCGGATTCGCGTCCTGGTGGTCGACGACCACCGGATCTTCGCCGAGGCGCTGGCCGCGGCGCTGGCCGCCGAGCCGGACGTGGAGGTGGGCGCGGCGGGCAGTGCTGCCGCCGCCGAGCGGGCCTTGGAGCGTGCGGCCGGCGAGGGCCGGGCCTTCGACGTGGCACTGATCGACGCCGATCTCGGCGTCGAGGCGGTCGGCACGGCCGGTGCGGCCGGCGCGGCGGGGGCGGGGATCGGCGCGGCCGGATCGCCCGGTGCGGCGGCACCGGCCAGCGTCTCGCCGGGCAGCATGCGGAACTGGTCCGAGCGGCGGGCGAAGTCCTCCTCGGTCCAGCTGGTGA
>NZ_JBEZUT010000250.1:0-13214 GCF_040636595.1 Kitasatospora sp. NPDC036755 | reverse complement strand
CCGCGCCCTGCCTCGGCAACGCGTACGCGGTCGAGGAGTACGCCCGGGTGCCCGGATCGCTGCGCGAGGCGGCCCCCGCCGTACCCGGCACCCCCGGCACCCCGGCCGAGCAGTGGCCGAACGCCCCCGCCCGGGTCGAACGGGCCGTCCCCGAGCAGTGGAACGGCACCGGCAACGACCCCGCGTACGGCCGCCAGGGCCTGGCCGGACCGGACGGCGCCCAGAGCGACCCGTGGGGCAAGGACGACGGCCGCTCCGGCCCCGCCTACGCCGTGCCCGTCGAGGGCCACCGGGCGCAGCCGAACCGCTCCGGCCGCGAACCGCTCGCACTCGGCCCGGCGCCCGCGCCCGCCGCCCAGGACGGGACCCCGCCCGGCGGCACCCCGACCGCCGAGGCCGGCCAGGAGCAGGCTCAGGGCGAGACCAAGCACCGGCGCCGCCGCGCGCTGCCCACGACCGAGGAGGCCCCCGGCGGCTTCGCCCTGCCCGGCGCGGCCGACACCCCGGTCTACCCCGGTCTGGAACACGCCCTGCCGGTCGGCCCGCCGCCCGCGCTGCCCGAACCGACCGCCACCGCGCCGACCGGGCGCCGCCGCCGGCTGGCCGTCCCCCCGGGGCCCGGCCCGGACGCCCTGGTGAACGCCTCCGGTCCGGCCGACCATGCCGACCAGGCCGGCCAGGCCGGCCAGGCCCAGCAGTCCGCCCCCGGCACCGCGCTGGCACCGGCCCGGGCCGCGCTGCCCACCGCCGAGGAGCCGTCCGGCCCGCGACCGGTCGGCACCGGCCTGGGCGAGCTCGCCCCGCCGCGTCCGCTGGGACCGGTGCCCGCCACCGCTCCGCAGCAGCCCGTCCCGGCCGACGGCGCCCGTGCCGCGCTGCCGCCCGCCCGGGCCGCGCTGCCCGCCGCCGAGGAGCGGCCCGGCCCCGAGCAGGCGCCGGCCCCGACCGGCGAACTCGCCAACACCCGCCGGCTGCTGGTCTGGCCGGAGCCCGACCCCGCCACCAAGCAGGCCCTCCAGGCACGCGGCTACCTGCCGGTGATCGTGCGCTCCCGCGAGGAGGTGGACGCCCAGGTCCCCGGCTTCCCCGCCGCCCTCTTCGTCGACCCGCTGACCGGCCCGATCACCCGCACCGCACTCCAGTCGCTGCGCACCGCGGCGCTCAACCGCAGGGTCCCGGTGCTGGTCACCGCCGGCCTCGGCCAGGCCACCCGGGACGCCGCGTACGGGGCCGACCCGGCCGTCCTGCTGCGTGCCCTCGCCCCGCGCGACGGCGAGCACCACGCCCCCCGGGTGCTGCTGGTCGAGGGAGACCCGGACATCGCCGCCGCCATGATCAGCAGCCTGGAACGGCGCGGCATGCACGTCGAGCACGCGGTGGACGAGAACGACGCGGTGGCCCGGGCCAGCAGCGTGCAGCCCAACCTGGTGGTGATGGACCTGCTGCAGATCCGCCGCCGCCGGGTCGGCCTGCTGGACTGGCTGCGCGCCAACGACCGGCTGCACCGCACCCCGCTGGTGGTCTACACCTCGGTGGACCTCGACCCGCGCGAACTGCCCCGGCTGCGCACCGGCGAGACGGTGCTGTTCCTCGCCGAGCGCTCGACCAGCGAGGACGTCCAGTCCCGGATCGTCGACCTGCTCGGGCGGATCGGCGCGATGGGCGAGGCGGGCGTCGCCGCCGCGGGCTGACCCGGTGCGCGGAAGGGCCGGCCGCCCCCGTTCGGTACGGGGGCGGCCGGCCCTCATTCGTCGGTCACGCCTCGGCGGTCCCGCCTTCGACGGTCACTCCTTGCCGAGCACCGTGACGTCCAGTTCGTCGGCCGCGTAGCCGGCCCGGATCACCTTCTTGTCGAACTTGCCGACCGAGGTCTTCGGCACCGACTCCACGATCGCCCAGCGCTCCGGCAGCTGCCAGGAGGCGACCCGCTCGCCGAGGAAGGCCCGCAGTTCCTTCAGCCCCACGGTCGCGCCCGGGCGCAGCACCACGGTGGCCAGCGGGCGCTCGCCCCACTTCTCGTCCGGGACGGCGACCACGGCGGCCTCGGCCACGTCGGGGTGGGCCATCAGGGCGTTCTCCAGCTCGACCGAGGAGATCCACTCGCCGCCGGACTTGATGACGTCCTTGGCCCGGTCGGTGAGGGTCAGGTAGCCGTCGGCGGTGATGGTGCCGACGTCGCCGGTGCGCAGCCAGCCGTCCTCGGAGAACTTGTCGTCCGGGCGGACCGGGTCCTGGCCGGCGCCGCCGTAGTACGCCCCGGCGATCCACGGGCCGCGCACCTCCAGCTCGCCCGCCGAGACGCCGTCGTGGGGCATCCGCTCGCCGCCGGGGCCGATCAGCCGGGCCTCGACGGAGGCCGGGAAGACCCCCTGGGTGATCCGGTACGGCCACTCCTGCTCGGGGGTGAGGCCGCCCGGCGGCTGGGCGAAGCAGCCGAGCGGGGAGGTCTCGGTCATGCCCCAGGCGTGCAGCACCCTGATGCCGTGGCGCTCCTCGTAGGCCTTCATCAGCGAGGGCGGGCAGGCGCTGCCGCCGATGACCACCATGCGCAGGCTGGAGGTGTCGTAGTCGCCCGCGTCCAGCTCGTCCAGCAGTCCGGCCCAGATGGTGGGGACGGCCGCGCTGACGGTCGGGCGGACGGCGGCGATCATCTCGGCCATCGGCTTGGGCTGGAGGAAACGATCCGGCATGAGCAGGTTGGCGCCGGACATGAACGCGGCGTGCGGGATGCCCCAGGCCTGGACGTGGAACATCGGGACCACCGGCAGCGCGGTGTCGCGCGGGGTGAAGGCGAAGTTGTCGCCGGTGTTGACCTGGAGGCAGTGCAGGTAGACCGAGCGGTGGCTGTAGAGCACGCCCTTCGGGTCCCCGGTGGTGCCGGAGGTGTAGCAGAGCACCGCGGCCTGCCGCTCGTCGATGTCCTGCTGCCAGGGGTACTCGGTGGGCCGGCCGGCGATCAGCTCGTCGTAGTCGTGCACGCCGCCCGCGAAGCCGGCCAGCACCGAGCGGTCGCCGGGACCGCTCACCACGATGTGCTTGAGGGTCGGCGCGAGGTCCGGGAGGACGGCGGCGAGCAGCGGCAGGACGCTGCCGTTGACGATGATCACGCGGTCGGCGGCGTGGTTGACGATGAACGACAGCTGCTGGGACGGCAGTCGCAGGTTCAGCGTGTGCAGCACGGCCCCCATCGAGGGGACGGCGAGGTACGCCTCCAGGTGCTCGGTGTTGTTCCACATCAGCGTCGCTACGACGCTCTCCTCCGCGCAACCGAGCTCGTCGCGCAGGGCCCAGGCGAGCTGGGCCGCGCGGGCGCCGACCTCCGCGTAGGTGCGGGTCACCGGGCCCGTGCCGTCCCAGGTGGTCACGGTCGACCGGCCGTGGATCGTCGATCCGTGCTCCAGGATCCGGGCGACGGTGAGCGGTACGTCCTGCATCGTGCTGAACACGGGTCCTCCTCGACCTGGCGGCACTGGGGGCTGCGCCTGCGACACCTACCGGGCGGTAATGCGCGCGGACGTGCCCGATTGTGCCGCCCCCACCCCCCGCTGTCAGTATCCCGGCCCAGTTGCACGGATCACGGATTCGTCCCGGTTCCGCCCCCGGTGCCCCGAGGGCCCGTTCTGCCGGTCGTCGCGCCCCCCCCGGGGACGACCGGCGGGCAGGCCTCAGGGGAGGTCCGGGCGGACGAGGCGGAGGGAGTTGGCGGGGTCGGGGGCGTAGGCCGGGTCGAGGGTCCAGCCCTGTTCGGCGGCGATGGCCAGGGCCCGGTGGGCCCCGGCGCCGCGGTAGGTGGCCCGCTTGAGGTGGATGCGGTGCGCGGGGGTGCGGGTGGCGGAAGCGGCGGGGGCCGCGGTGCCGGCGGCGGCGGAGCGGATGCGCTTGGTGTCGCGTTCGAGGATGCGGCGGATGTGGCGGTCCCAGGCGGCGGGGCTGTTCGTGAACTCGGCGCGGAACGCGCGCGGGCCGACCGTCCAGCGGGCGCCCCAGCGGTCCCAGTAGTCGGGCTCCGGGCGGCTCACCCAGAAGGTGAGCAGGCCGTACACCGGGACGTAGACGATCTGGAGCAGGAAGACGAAGGGCAGCAGCGGCGCGAAGCGGACCGGCTGCGGCCCCCACGGGGTGCCGGGGGCCGCGGGCGGGCCCTGCGGGGAGGGCGCGTCCAGGGTGGCCGGGGCGGGGAAGTGGCGGGCGAGCCGGACGTGCCCGGCGTCGGTCCCGGACGCCACGCCGTGCCAGCCGTGCCGCTCGGCGAGCCGCACCACGCCGGCCGCGCCGAGGCCCCGGTAGAGCCGCAGCGCGAGCCGGGTCCCCACCACCCGGCCGAGGTCCGCCTGCAGTTCGCCGTCACCGGCCGCGTGCGCGGCCTCGGCGGCGGCGATCCGGCGCGCCAGGACCGGGGCGACGTAGCGCTCCCAGTCCTCCGGGCGGCCGGTGAGCTCGGCCCGCAGCCGGCGCGGCGGGATGAAACTGCGGTTGACCTTCAGCCAGCCGTCGGAGCTGGGGCCGGACCCGCCGACGTTGTCGGCGAGGATCAGGACGACGAGGAGGAGCACCAGGCCGAGGATCCAGAGCGGGGCGTAGATCCACTGGAGCAGGAACTGGATCAGCACCGCCAGGCGGTTGCGGCGCGGCGCGGGGCCGGGGAAGCCGCCGGCCGGGGAGCCCTGCGGGCCGCCGGGGAGGCCGTTCGGGAGGCCGTTCGCGGGCTGCGGCGGCACGGGCCGGGCGTACGGGTTCTGCGCGTACGGATTCCGGGAGTACTGCGGCTGCGCGTACTGCGGCTGCGCGTACGGGTTCCGCCCGTACTGCGGCGCGCCGTGCGGCGGCTGCCCGTACGGGTGCTGCCGCTGCGGCGGCGCGCCGTGTCCGCCGGTGGCGCCGTACCCCTGACTGTCGGCCATGCCGTTCCCCCCGTGCTCGATCGGGGGTCACCCTACCCGCGGGTCTCAGCCGGCGGTCGGGCCGTCCACGTGGTTGCGGTCGACGGTGAGGGTGGCGCCGCCGAAGGTCTCCTCGACGTTGCCGTGGTACTGGTGGACGCGCTGGTGGAAGCTCCAGAGGTCGGGGGCGAGGCCGCCGGAGCCTTCGGTGTCGGCCTGGCCGTCCCAGCGGGCGTACCAGAGCGCGTCGGGCATCGGGGAGCTGCCGGCCCGGGCGGCGGCGGCGAGGTCCGCGATGCCGGAGTCGAGGCTGGAGTAGAAGCCGGAGCGGTAGCCGGCGGCGTGCAGGCCCGCCGTCCAGCCGAGGGTGAAGTCGACCACGGCCTGGCCGCAGGCCGCGTCGCGCATCGGGTAGGCCTCGATGTCCAGGTAGACCGGGCTGCCCTTGGCGAGACCGAGCGCGCGCAGGGCCCGGGCGGCCTCGCCCGCCTCGTCCCGGCCCTGCTCGGCGGCCCTCGCCGGGTCGATCCGCTTGGGCTTGTGGCTCGGGTCGGCGCACGGCGCCTGCAGCCCGACGTGCACCGGCAGGAACCGCCAGCCCAGCGCCCGCACCTGGCGCACCCACTCGGCGGTGAGCCGCGGCTGGCTGCAACCGCGCTGGGAGCCGCTGGTGTAGATGCCGACCGCCCCGTACGGGGAGGTGTCGCGCCAGGCCTTCAGGGTGTCGAGCGGTGGTGCGGTACAGGCGTCGAAGGCGGGGCCGCGCCAGGTGTCGCGGGCCCGCGGCGGGCCGGACCGGTCGGGCAGCGTGACAGCCCGGATGCGGGGGGCGGCGAAGGCGGCCGGGACGGTGGCTTCGGCGTCCACGCCCGCCCCGTCGGTGGCCAGCAGGAGCACGAGGGCGGCGGCGAGGAGGGCAACGGAGCGGAGATGGCGCACCCCGCCTTGATACTGACGGTCCGTCGGGCTTCGGCGGCAACCACGCCGCAGCGCCCTCGGGAGTCCACCCTTTCGGACGCACCCGTCCGGATCCGTCCCGATTTTTGTAACGAGCTTGCTGGTTCATCACTCCTTACGGCAAACTCACGAATATGCCCACCTCCCATACCAGCGAAACCCCCGCAGCCTCGTCGTCGGCCGCCGCCGTCGCCGAGGCCCTGGCCATGCCGCCCTCCCCCAAGGGCGAGCCCGCCGGCGAGCGGGGGAGCCGGCGACGAGGCGGGGCGTCCGGGCCCGCGGCGCCACCCGAAGTCCACGCCGGCCGGTCCACCGGCCGGTTCGGCAAGGTCCTGCGGCGCCCGGAGAGGATCCCGGCGCCGCTTCTCTGTCTGGTCGCGATGTTCCTGGTGCAGACCGGCATCGCGCTGTCCAAGCCGCTGTTCGGCCCGCTCGGGGTCAGCGGCACGACCTTCCTGCGGCTGAGCTTCGCCGCCGTCATCCTGCTCGCCGTGACCCGGCCGAAGCTGCGCGACAAGCGCCCGCGCGACCTCGCCGCGGCCGCGCTGCTCGGCATGGCCTCGGCCGGGATGACCTTCCTGTTCGCCGGGGCCATCGACCGGCTGCCGATGGGCACCGCCGCCACCATCGAGTTCCTCGGCCCGCTCGCCGTCGCCCTGGTCTTCGCCCGGCGTGCCAGCCACCTGCTCTGGGCGCTGCTCGCGGCCGCGGGTGTGGTGCTGCTGACCCTGCTCGGCGAGGGGGACGGCGGCGGCTCGCTCGACCCGGTCGGCCTGCTGTACGCCTTCGGGGCGGCCGCCTGCTACGCCGTGTACATCCTCTTCACCGACAAGGTCGGCGCGACCTTCCAGGGGTTCCAGGGCCTGGCGGTGTCGATGACGGTCGGCGCGCTGACGCTGGCGCCGTTCGGACTCGGCCAGGCCTGGCACGGACTGACCGCGCCCGACGCCTCGCCGGTGGCGCTGCTCGCCGCGGTGGCCGGGGTGTCGCTGCTGCTGCCGGTGATCCCGTACGCGCTGGAGATGACCGCGCTGCGGCGGATGCCGCAGCGGGTGTTCAGCGTGCTGGTCAGTCTGGAGCCGGCGGTCAGCGCGCTGGTCGGGCTGGTGGTGCTGGGCCAGCTGCTGGGCCTGCCGCAGCTGGCCGGGATCGGCTGCGTGGTCGCGGCCAGCGTGGGCGCCACGCTGACCGGGCGACGGTAGCCCCCTTCCGCCCCCGGCGCGCCGGGGGCGGACTACGGCCAGAGCAGGGTGCGCGACCACTCCGGCGAGCTGACCGGGCCGGTGCGGGTGTAGCGCAGCCGGATGTGCCGACGCTGGGCGTCGCCCTGCCAGAACTCCACCTCGTGCGCCCACAGGGTGTAGACGGCGTGCCCGGACGCGACCGCGTCCGGGTGCGTCTCCAGCCGGCGGCGGGCGACCGCCACCGCTTCGTCGTACTCGGCGAACGAGCCCAGCGGCTCGCTCTGCCGCCCGACCAGCGCACCGACCCGGGCGGCGGGGGAGCGGGTGGCGAACTCGGCGGCGGCGACCAGGTCGGCGGCCCGCTCGACGGTGCCGCGCACCCGGACCTGGCGGCCCAGCTGCGGCCAGTAGACGGTCAGCGCGGCGGCCGGGTGGTCGGCGAGCTGACGGCCCTTGGGACTGTCGGCGTCCGCGGAGAAGTTCCAGCCGGTGCCGGTCGCGTCGACGTCGCGCAGCACCAGCACCCGGGCGTCCGGCATGCCGTCGGCGTCGACGGTCGAGAGGGTGAAGGCCTGCGGGTCCAGCACGCCGGCGTGCAGCGCGGTGGCGAGCCAGTCCGCGAACAGCGGGCCGGGCCGGACGGGGGCGGCCTCGTGGTCGAAGGACGGCAGCGGGCGGGCCATCGGCGGGCGGCCGAGCAGCAGTTCGGGGACGGACCGCGGGCCGGACCGGTGCTCGTGGAGCGGCTCGGCCGACGGCTCCGGGCACGCCTGCGCGGCCGGCTCGGTGGCCGGTTCCGTGGCCGGCTCCGGTGCGGAACCGGTTCCGTCCGGGCCGGTCAGGCCTTCCTCCTCCGCCGCCATCGCGCGCCCTTCCTTCCGTTTGCCGCGATCGCCGCCCCGGCCGGGCCTTCCTGGCCCGGGCACGTGGGTGCGCTGTCGGAGCGCAACCGTACCGCCGTCCGCCGACGGGCCCGGGCGCGGGCCCTCCGTGGACGGATCCGGGCCGGTCGGCGGGGGTACGGCGGCCGGTCGGGCGGGAAATCCGGGGCGGAGGCCGAGCGGACCGGCGCCGGACGCACTCGTGGGCGGTGCCGATGGCGGCACCGCCCACGAGACCGGTTTCGCGGTGACCCTTTCCGCCGGCCGGTCGAATGCGTCTTCCCTCTGGTGTTCCCTGTGGTGATCCCTCTGGTGCGGTGTGGAGTTGGCTGCGGTGTGTCGGTGGCCCGGTGTCCGTCGCGGCCGTTCCGATCCCGGCCGGGCCCGTCCGCGGCTGCTCAGCTCACCCGCGGACACCCACGTCCGGCGCCCCCGCCGTTCGTGGTGCCCGGTGCCGCCCCCGGCCGTGCGGCCTGGGAGTCGATCGGTCGGCCGGTCGGCCGGTCAGTTGGTCAGTTGAAGGTCGGGGCGACGACGACGTTGATGTCCTTGTTGCCCTGGCCCGCCTGGACGGTGCCCCCGTTGTCCTTCACCGCGAGGGTGTTGTCCTGGTTCGAGGCGCCGGGGCCGGTGGCGGTCTGCTGGGTGGAGACGTAGTTGCCGTCGACCCCGCCGAACGCGTTGCCGGTACCGGTGTTGGAGACCACCCCGGTGTCGGAGCCGAGCTCGGCGGCCGCGCCGTCGTCGGCGGCGGCAGCCCCGGCCCCCGCCAGCAGCAGGCCGGCCGCGAGTGGGCCGGCCAGCAGGAGCCCGGCTGTTCGGCCGGGGTGGGTGCGTGCCATGGATGCCTCCAGGAAGCTGCTTGTCGCGCGATGGTCGATCAAGGTGCGCAAGGTCCGTCTGCCGGACGAACGCCTACGGGCTGCGACGCCGGGAGACAGACTTCCGCAACAAATCGACAAAGCGCCAGCCCGCACGGCGAATTTCGCCCGTTCGCGTGATATCCGAACAGACCGCGCATAGCAGCTCGAATTGCGGAACCACGGGCGCCACACCCCGGCTGAGCTGGGGATTCACCCACCGGACGACCGGCCGGGACACCCGCGGCGTCGGCGCACCGGTGTCACACGATCCGCTGGGCGCACCACCCCGGCGCGTACGAACGGAAAACGCGCCCCGAGAAAGTTCGCTCACCCTCCCATGTCGACTTTTCAAGCCATTCACAGACCATCGGACGATCACACCGCAATGGGAGGGGTGTCGACGCGGAGCGGCCGCCGGGGTGCCTCCGGGATGCCGGCCGGATGACTCCGGCAGCGGGTGGATCAGATCATCTTCCCGGGATTCAGGATGCCCAGCGGATCGAAGACCGTCTTCAACTGCCGCTGCAGCTCCAACGCCACCGGGCCCAGCTCACGAGCCAGCCAGTCCCGCTTCAGCAGGCCCACCCCGTGCTCCCCGGTGATCGTGCCGCCCAGCTCCAGCCCGAGCGCCATGATCTCGTCGAAGGAGCGCTGGGCGCGGGCCGTCTGCTCCTCGTCCGAGCCGTCGAAGATGACGATCGGGTGGGTGTTGCCGTCCCCGGCGTGACTGACCACCCCGATGGTCAGCCCGTTCCGCTCGGCGATCACCGCGACACCGTTCAGCATCTCCGCCAGCCGGGAGCGCGGCACGGCCACGTCGTCGATCATCGTGGTGCCCAGCCGGTCCAGCGCGGGCAGCGCCATCCGCCGGGCCGCCAGCAGCAGATCGGACTCCGCCTGGTCCTCGGCCGGCACCACCTCGGTCGCGCCGGCCTCCCGGCACAGCCGCGCGGCCCGGGCCAGCTCGGCCACCCGGTCCGGCCCGTCGAAGGCCACCAGCAGCAGCGCCTGGGTGGACTCCGGCAGCCCCATCCGCCCCAGCTCGTTGACGGCCCGCACCGAGACCGCGTCCATCAGCTCCATCAGCGACGGGGTCAGCCCGCGCGCCATCACCTCGCAGACCGCCGCCCCGGCCGCGTCCGCGCTCGGGAACTCCGCCGCCAGCGCCAGCTGCGGGGCGGGCGCCGGCCGCAGCGCCAGGACCGCCCGGACCACCACGCCGAGCGTCCCCTCCGAGCCCACGAACAGCCTGGTCAGGTCGTACCCGGCCACGCCCTTCGCCGTCCGGCGGCCGGTGGACAGCAGCCGCCCGTCGGCCAGCACCACGTCCAGCCCGAGCACGTACTCGCTGGTGACGCCGTACTTCACGCAGCAGAGCCCGCCCGCCCCGGTGCCGATGTTGCCGCCGATCGTGCAGGACTCCCAGCTGGACGGATCCGGCGGGTACGAGAGGCCCGACTCCTCGACGGCGCGGGAGAGTTCGGCGTTCACCACGCCGGGCTCGACCACCGCGATCCGGTTCACCGGGTCGATCTCCAGGATCCGGTTCAGCTTCACCAGCGACAGCACGACGCAGCCGTCCACGGCGTTCGCCGCACCCGAGAGACCGGTCCGGGCGCCCTGCGGCACCACCGGGACGTTCAGCGCGGTCGCGGTGCGCAGCACGTGCTGCACCTGCTCGACCGTCTCCGGGAACACCACCACCGCGGGCTGCCCGGCCGCGCAGAAGCCCGCCATGTCGTGGCGGTACGCGGCCGTCACGTCCGGGTCCACCACGACGGCCCCGTCCGGGAGGCCCTGCGCCAGTCGGTCCGTCAGATCACCCATCGCCGCCTCCGCTCGCCGCCCGCCCGCCTCCACCTCCGCACTCTGCCCGGACGGCAGGGACCGGGCAAGTGGGCCGCGGCGGGGAGACGGAGGCGGAGGCGGCCGGGGGCGCGCCCCCGGCCGGGCAGGCGGAGTACTGCTACCGCCGGGCCACCGGCTCCTGGATCTCGGTGACCCACCCCGCCGGGTCCTCCGGGCACTCCAGGTACAGCTCCCGGGCGTAGCCGGCCGAGCGGTAGCCGTTCTCCTCGATGAAGCGGGCCAGTTCCTGGACCGTGCCCAGCACCCCGTCCATCGCGCCGCGGTGCACGATCGTCGCCGCCTCCCCGACCGGCGGCAGGTCGACCACCTCGAAGTCGTGCGCCTCCGCCCGCACCGACGGGCCGACCGGGACGGCCACCCGGACCAGCACCGCGCCGTCGCCCTCCGGCGCGTCCTGGTAGTGGGCGACGGACGGCCCGGTCGCCTCGACCCCGGCCGCCGCCAGCCGCCGGCACAGCTCGGCGAACAGCGGCCCGATCACCGGCCCGATGTCCTCCGGTTCGTAACTCGCGGCCACACCGGACAGTTGGGCCACCCGGACGGGCGGCACCGGCTTCACCACGACATCGTGTGCGGACATGGTCCCCTCGCTCTCGATCGTCCGGAGCCTCGCCTCCACCCGGGCCAGCCGCAGCTCGTCGGCCGCGATCGCCTCGGCGAGCTGGGCCCGCCGCAGCCGCAGCATCCCGCGCAGCTCGGCCGGGTCCACCCGCTCGTCCAGGACGGCCCGGACCTGCTGCAGGGTGAAACCGAGCTCCTTGAGCGCGATCACCCGGTTGAGCCGGGCCAGTTGGGCCGCCTCGTACGAGCGGTACCCGGTGACCGGGTCCACCCGGGCGGGCCGCAGCAGTCCGATCGCGTCGTAGTGGCGCAGCATCCGTACCGACACCCGGCCGTGGCTGGCGAAGTCTCCGATGTTCAACATGGTGCGACCACTCCATCCCCTGCCACGGTGTCAGGGTCAACCCCCGCCGCCTCCCGGCCCCCGGAAAACACCGAGGGCGGGTGCCGAGCGATCTCGGCACCCGCCCTGAGCAGGTGGTTCTCCTACCGGCGGAGAGCGTGGGATTCGAACCCACGGTACGGGGTCACCGCACGACAGTTTTCAAGACTGTTCCCTTAGGCCGCTCGGGCAGCTCTCCAGGCGGAGGTCAGCCTAACGGGTCCGGCGGGGTTCGGCGCACACGTTTCCGCGTGGGAGGGGGCTACTGGTCGCCCTCGCGCTGGCCGAGGGTGACCTTGGTGTTGAGGGTCTGGCCGTTGCGGGTGTACTCGACGTCGACGGTCTCGCCGGGCTTGTGCGTCCAGATCCGGCTGACCAGGGCGGGACCGTTCTCGATCGGGACGCCGCCGAGCTTGGTGATGACGTCGCCCGGCTTGAGGCCGGCCTTGTCGGCCGCGCCGCCGGGGGTGACGGCGGGCTGGCCCTGGATGTCCTTGGTCTGGATCTGCGCGCCGTCGCCCTTGTAGTCGTCGTTGCGCAGCACGTCGAGCTTGGCGTAGACCGGCTTGCCGGTCTTGATCAGGGTGTCCGCGACCCACTTGGCCTGGTTGATCGGGATGGCGAAGCCCAGGCCGATGCTGCCGGCCCGGCCGTTGGAGGAGGCGTTGGACTGGATCGCCGAGTTGATGCCGACCACCGCGCCGCCGGAGTCGAGCAGCGGACCGCCGGAGTTGCCGGGGTTGATCGAGGCGTCGGTCTGGAGGGCGTTCATGTACGAGGCCTGCGAGCCGGTGTCGTCGCCGGAGGCCACCGGGCGGTCCTTGGCGCTGATGATGCCGCTGGTGACGGTGGACTCCAGGCCGTACGGCGCACCGATCGCGACGGTGGCGTCGCCGACGTTGACCTTGTCGGAGTCGGCGAGCGGCAGCGGCGCCAGCTTGCTCTTGGGCGGGTTGTCGATCTTGACCACGGCGACGTCGTAGCCCTCGGCGTGGCCCAGCACCGAGGCGCTGTACGAGCTGCCGTCGGCGAACTTGACGGTCAGTTTGCCGCCGTTGAGGGTCGGCGCGACCACGTGGTTGTTGGTGAGGATGTGGCCCTCGGTGTCGAAGACGAAACCGGTGCCGGTGCCGGACTCGCCGTTGCCCTGCGCCTTGATGGTGACGACGCTGGGCAGCGCCTTCTGCGCGATGGCGGCGATCGAGCCGGGGACGGGCTCGTTCTTCTGGGTGTCGCTGGCCTGGACGGTGGTGCTCCGGTGGTCGTTCGAGGAGCGGGGGCCGTCGTTGCGGTCGACGACGGTCACGCCGAGCGCGCCGCCGGCCACACCGGCGACCAGGGCGACGGCCGCGATCAGGCCGACCAGGCCGTTGCGCTTCTTGCGCGGGGCGCCGGGGCCGCCCGGACCGCCGGGGTAGTCCGCGGGGTAGCCGAGCGGGCCCGCCGGACCGCCGGGGTAGCCCGCGCCGCCGGAGGTGGAGTCGTGGGCCGGGCCCCAGCCGCCGACCGGCTGGCCGGCCCCGAAGGGGTGGTGGCCGGGGGCGGCGTGCGCGGCGCCGTACCCCTCGTGCGCGCCCGCGGCGGGGACACCGTGGGTCGGGGTGGCGTACGGGTTGCCGGCCGGCGGCCCTGCCGCC
>NZ_JBEZUT010000249.1:0-13297 GCF_040636595.1 Kitasatospora sp. NPDC036755 | reverse complement strand
ACATCACTCTCTCCGGCCCCCCCCGGTGGGGGGCGGCGCCGCCCCGCCGCCCCCCCCCCCCCCCCCCCGCGGCCGTGCTCATCGGCTCCTCTCCGTAGGGGCGGGCCGGGTGGTGAGGGCGTGGCGCAGGCGCTGGATCTCGGCTCGGGCTTCGGTGAGTCGGCGGTGGAGGTCGGGGGGCGGGGGCGGCGCCGCGCCGGTGCGGCGCAGGGCCGTGACCCACTCGGCCTCCTCTGCCGGACCCACCCCGCAGGCCCGGACGAACTCGACGAGGACCCGCTCGGTGCAGCCCCGCTGACCGGCGAGCACCCCGTGCAGGGTGCTGCGCGGCAGATGGCTCACCGGGCCGCCCCGCGCCGCGCGCGTCTCCAGTTCGCGCAGGGACGGGCTCCCGGCGCGCAGCCTCAGCCGCCGCATGGCGACGAGCAGTTCGGAGCGCTCCGTCACGTACGGCAGGGCCCGGCTCGGGCCCGCCCCGCCCGGTGCGACCGGTACGGGCTTGCCCCTGCGCCGCCCGGGACGGTGGGCGTCGGCGCGCAGCCACAGCCGCTCGGCGGTGCGCACCGAGCCGCCGCAGGCCCGGACGTAGGCCTCGGTGGCCGGCCAGGTCGGCACCGTGCGGCCCTCGTCCGCGCGGGAGAGGGTCGCGAGGGAGACGGGCTGGGCGAGTTCGGCGGTCTTGCGCGCCATCTGGCTGTAGGTGAGGCCGGAGCGCTCGCGCAGCCCGCGCAGCCACCGCGCGAGCGTCCGGACCTCCTTGTCCCGTTCAGCCAGGGCGCTGTTCAGGCGCCCCATCGGCCGCCGCCTAGCGGGCCCGGCGGACGGTGAGCGCCTCGGCCAGGCGCCGGACCAGCTCTATGCCGAGCAGTCCGCCGGTGGCCAGGGTGGCGACGGCGGTGCGGGCGGGGGTGCCGGAGCCGGTCAGGGCGGTGGTGAGGAGGAGGACGACGACCACGAGCACCGTGGCCGGGACCGGCCCCGGGACGCCGGGGGCCGTCCGGATCTCCCGGGCCCGCCGGGTCTCGACGCACGCCGGGTGCGCGGCCGGGGTGTGCTGCTGTTCCATGCGGTCTCCGCTTCGCTGGGTTGCGGTTGCTGCCACTCGACACCGGGGTCCTCGCGCCCGCCCGGCCTTCCAGAGCCGGGCGGGACGGACACCCACGCACAGGGTCGCCGGGTGCCGCGGGGACGGTCCAACGCTTTACGCCCCGGTTTCTCGCTTTGTCCCACTCGAAGTCGAGAAGGGGTCGGGGGAGAACCGCAGCTCACACCCCTGCCCGCCCGTATTCCCGGGCCCCGGCGGGCCGCCGCGTCCGATCCCGCTCGTCCTTTCGGGCTTGCCGCGGCGGAGCGAAGAACGCCATCCTCTGTGGACATCGGCGGGGTGAACGACCCGCACAGGCCCCGCCCCGGGCCAGGAGCCGGGGGCGCCCGGGCCCGGCCCGGCACAGGCACGGGTCCGATGCCTCACGTTCGCGGTCTCCCCGGCCGCTGCCACTCGACACCACCCGGGGGATCCGGCCCGCCCTGTTCCAGCGGGGCGGGCCAGGCGGGTCAGCTGCGGCGCCGCCACACCTGGCCGCCACACCTGACCGCCGTACCTGACCGCCGCACCGGGGCGGGACACCGGGCCGGGCCGGCGGGCCGACTGCCGGTCGGACCGATGGCCGGTCAGTCCGCGGGCCGGTCCGCCGTGACCGGCAGGAGGCCGCGCTCGCCGAACACCTTCTTGGCGACGAAGGTGGCGTTCAGGGCCTTCGGGAAGCCGCAGTAGGCGGCGGAGTGCAGCAGCGCCTCGACGATCTCCTGCGGGGTGAGCCCGACGTTCAGCGAGGCGTTGACGTGGACCTCCAGTTGCGGCTCGCACCCGCCGAGCGCGGTGAGCATGCCCAGGGTGACCAACTGCCGCTCGCGCGGCGCCAGCCCGGGACGGCTGTAGATCTCCCCGAAGCCCCAGGCGACCACCTGGTGCCCGAGCTCGGGGCTCACGTCACCCAGCGCGTCCACCACCCGCCGCCCGACCTCGCCGTCGATCCGGTCGAGCACCTCCAACCCGTGCGTGAAACGCTCCCGGCGGACCTCGGCCTCGTTCGCGGACATGCTCATCTACGCTGCTCCTCTTCCGTCTCCCGGCCCCGGCCACCGGCGGCGGCGACCAGCAGAACCGTAGGACTTCGAGTGCGCTCCACCTCAAGTCGACATGCTGACCCGCCCCTACAGGAAGATTTGCGGCCAAGACCCCCTGAAATGGCATCACCGCGCCCTACCGGAGCCGAAAGATTTCCTGTGGCCGAGTCACCCGAGGGGGTGACCCCGGGTCGGAACGCCGTCCGCGGGCGGCCGGTGAGCCACGGTCCGGGCCGCACGGGCAAGGACCCGGGGGGAGAAGGAAACAGCTGTCGCCCGCCACGGAGAACCCCCGTGGAGCGGGAAGTCGGCGGGGCCGACTTCCCGCTCCGTGGGCTTGCCGGGCTCAGGTGCGGTGGTACTGGACGGGGGTGGGGACTTCGCCGCCGAGGGTGGTGGCGGCGTGGCGGGCCCAGTAGGGGTTGCGCAGCAGCTCGCGGCCGATCAGGACGGCGTCGGCGCGGCCCTCGGTGAGGAGGGCCTGGGCCTGCGCCGGGTCGGTGATCAGGCCGACGGCCGCCACCGGCAGGTCGGTCTCCCGGCGCACGGCCTCGGCGAAGGGCACCTGGAAGCCGGGCGCGGCCTCGATGCGGGCGTCGGGGACGACGCCGCCGGTGGAGACGTCGAGCAGGTCGACGCCGTGGGCCTGGAGTTCCTTGGCGAGGCGGACGGTGTCCTGGGAGGTCCACCCCTCGCGGCCGTCCTGCGGGTTCTCGGTGATCCAGTCGGTCGCGGAGACGCGGAAAAAGACCGGCAGGTCCTCGGGCCACACCGAGCGGATGGCGTCGACGACCTCCAGCGCAAAGCGGACGCGCCCCTCGAAGGAGCCGCCGTAGCCGTCGGTGCGGTGGTTGGACGCGGGGGAGAGGAACTGGTGGATCAGGTAGCCGTGGGCGCCGTGGACCTCGGCGACCTGGAAGCCGGCGGCGAGCGCGCGCCGGGCGGCGTCGGCGAACTGCCGCACGATGTCGCCGATCTGCTCCTCGGTCAGCTCGTCCGGCGTGGTGTGGGCGGGGGAGAAGGCCTCGGCGCTGGGGGCGAGCGGGGTCCAGCCGTGTTCCTCGTCCGGGGTGACGGGGCGTCCGCGGTCGACCCAGGTGCGCTCGGTGGAGGCCTTGCGGCCGGCGTGGGCGAGTTGGATCGCGGGGACGGTGCCCTGGCTCTTCAGGAAGTCGGTGATCCGGCGGAAGGCCGCGGCCTGCTCGTCGTTCCAGATGCCGAGGTCGTACGGGGAGATGCGTCCCTCGGGGCTGACCGCGGTGGCTTCCGTGATGATCAGCCCGGTGCCGCCGGCGGCGCGGGCCGCGAGGTGGGTGAAGTGCCAGTCGGTCGGGACGCCGGCCGCGTCCCCGTCCGGGGCTGCGCTGTACTGGCACATCGCCGGCATCCAGATCCGGTTGGGGACGGTCAGGGAGCGCAGGGTGAACGGGGCGAAGAGAGAGGTGCTCATGTCGGACTCCCGGTGGGTCGGCGACCGGACGAAGGGGCGGGCATGCAACTTTTGCAGCTGCATCTATATTCGCAAACAATAGTTGCGCACGCAGAGACCTGCAAGGGGTGTCCCTCCGGCGCGCCCCCCACCTGCGACAATCCGTTCCATGATCGACTCTGCCGCCACCGACAGCCCCGACTCCGCTCCCGCCCCCCTCACCGTCGTCGCCGCCGCGATCATCCGGGAAGGCCGGCTCCTGGTCGTCAGCAAGCGGGCCGCCCCGGACGTCTTCTACCTCCCCGGCGGCAAGCCCGACCCCGGCGAGGACGCCCTCCGGGCGCTGGCCCGCGAGCTGGGCGAGGAGCTCGGCGCGGCCCCGGTCGACCCCCGCCACCTCACCGACATCCGCGCCACCGCCGCCCTCGAGGGCGTGCCCATGCTGATGACCGTCTTCACCGCCACCCTGGACCGCGAGCCCGTCCCCGCCGCCGAACTCGCCGACCTGCGCTGGACCGACGGCCGCGACGACACCCTGCGCCTGGCCCCGGCCGTCCGCGACCACCTCCTGCCGCTGCTGCGCGAACGCGGCGACCTGGCCTGACCGGAAGCCGCGCCCGGAAGCCGCGACGGAGAGCCGCGCCCGGAAGCCGCGCCCGGAAACCGCGACGGAGAGCCGGGCCCGGAAGCCATGGAAGAAGGCCGGGCCCAGGAGCCGCGACGGCCCCCGCCCGTCCGCACGCCCCGTGGAAACGGGACGCCCGGACGGGCGGGGGCCGAGCCGTGGGCGGAGGGGCCGCCGCCGGCGAGTCGCCGGTGAGTCGTCAGCGCACCGTCAGCGCACCGTCTGCGGAACGCGCTGGGCCGGGACGGCGCCGCGCGCGGAGCGCGGCGCCCCGGCGGAGGCGGAGGCGGCGGGGGAGGCGCCGAGCGCGGTGCCGCGGGTCTCCTCGGCCCACCGGACGCAGACCAGCAGGCCGACGGCCGTGGTGCCGGCCGCGATCAGCATCGTCGGGCCGGTGCCCAGCCCGGTCAGCGACAGCGGCAGCAGGTAGGTGCCGACGGCCGCGCCGATCCGGCTGACCGAGGTGGCGACGCCCACGGCGGTGGCCCGGATCTCGGTCGGGAACAGCTCGTTGGGGTACGTCCAGTCGAGCACGTTGGGCCCGCCGCACAGGAAGGCGTACGCGCACAGCGCCAGCAGCGCGACGGCGGCCGGGGCAGTGGGCCACACGCCCAGCAGCGCCAGCGGGACGGTCATCAGCGCGAAGGACCAGATGATGACGGGCCGCCGGCCGCGGCTGTCGATCAGGCGCAGCGCCGGGTAGCAGCCGAGCAGGAAGACCAGACTGATCAGGCCGGTGCCGAGGGTCTCCATCACGGTGCCGCCGGGCATGCCGAAGGAGGAGAGGATCTGCGGGCCGAAGGTGAGCATCGCGAACAGCGGGCCGACCTGGCACAGGAAGAACAGTCCGCAGAACAGGGTGCGGCGCCGGTAGGGCTGGGTCATCAGCAGGCGCAGGCCGGTGGGGCCGCTGCGCTCGGTGGGGTCGGGCATCAGTTCCCGGCCGTCCACGCGTACGCCCAGGTGCTTCTCGACCACGCGCACCGCGTCACCGACCCGCCCGTTGGCGGCCAGCCAGCGCGGCGACTCGGGGGAGCCGCGCCGGATGACCAGGAACACCACGCACAGCACCGTGGAACTCGCGAGCATCCACCGCCAGCTGCCCGGTCCGGCCAGTTCCAGGAACAGGTAGCCCACCACGTAGGCGAGGACGGATCCGGCGTACCAGGCGATGATCTGCTTGCCGAGCAGGCGGCCGCGGTGCTTGGTGGGCGTCCACTCGGCGAGCAGCGAGGTGGCGATGGGGTAGTCGGCGGCCACGGCCATGCCGAGCACGAAGCGCAGCACGGCGATCGCCCACACCGCGTCCACCCAGAAGGAGAGCACCGAGCAGGCGACCATCACGAGCAGGTCGGCGGTGTACATCACCTCCCGGCCGATCTTGTCGGTCAGCACGCCGAAGAGCGCGCCGCCGACGAACATGCCGACCAGGGCGGCGGCGCCGATCAGGCTGACCTCGGCGGTGGACAGCCCGAGGTCCGGGCGCATCCCGATCAGGGCGACGCCGACGATGCTCAGGATGTATCCGTCGAGCAGGGGTCCGCCGGAACAGGCCAGGGCCAGCCTGCGGTGGAACGCGGTATACGGGGCGTTGTCGATGGTCTGGGACATGTGCTTGGGGTCCTCCGGAGCGTACGGCGCGCACTGCGCACCGTGCGCCGGGTAGACGGCAGGGGAAGGCGCCGTCCACCTCGGACGGCGCCATCGCCCGGTCACAACGGGCGACCGTCCACGGTTGCCCCGGCTCCGCGGGGCCGCCACCGGGTCGAAGGTCGGGGGGATTCGCGACCAAGGTCCCGAAGCGGACAGGCCCTTCGCCCGTGCCGGACCGCCGCCCGCCCAGTCCCGCCGCGGGGAGCCCGGGGGCGGGCGCCGCCGCGCGCCGGGAACCCGCCCGAGGGGTGACCCTTTTCACTCGAAGCCCCCAACAGCCCTGGAACTGTGGCCCATTCCACACCGGGGCGGTGCCCGTCCGTGCGGGAACGACCCCGCTGCGTGACCCGGAGCGCGCCGCCGGGGCGTCACGGGGGGCCCGGGGTCGGGGCGGCGTCAGCCCAGTCCGAGCCGGGCCAGGCCCGAGTCCAGCGCCGCCTCCAGGTGGTCGGCGGAGCCGGTGGTCAGGAGGATCAGCACCCCGCCCTGGATCCCGGCCAGCAGCGCCGCGGCCTCCCGCTCGGCGTCCAGGTGGGCGGGGGCCGCGCCGGCGCCCTGCAGGTGGCGGATGCCCGCGGCGAGTTGGCGCCGCCACCGCGCCAGCAGCTCGGCGGCCACCGTCCGGCCCGCGCCGGTGGCCGTGCCCAGCTGGGACAGCGCCACGTGCAGCGGGCAGCCGACGCCCTGGGCGCGGTAGCGGGCCAGGACCTTGTCGCGCCACCGCAGCCAGGCCTCCCGGGAGGTGAGGGCTCCGAGCTCGGGCTGCTGGTCGTCGAGGACCCGGTCCGCCTCGAAGCGGGCCACGGCCAGCAGCAGTTCGTCCTTCCCGCCGGGGAAGTAGTGGAAGAGCTGGCTCTTGCTGGTGGCGGTGCGGGCCATCACGTCCTCCAGCCGTAGCGCGAACACGCCCGCCTCGCGGATCTCCCGGGCGGCGCCCTCGACGATGCGCCGCCGGGTCGCGGCGCCCTTGCGGGTCGGCGGCACGTGCTCCCCCGGCGCGGTCACGGCAGCAGCACCAGCTTGCCGGTGGTGCGCCGGGACTCCAGGTCCGCGTGCGCCCGGGCCGCCTCGGCCAGCGGGTAGCGGCCGGTGATCCGCGGGGTGAGCCGGCCCGCCAGGACGAGGTCGAACAGCTCGCCGGTGCGCCGCACCAGCGCCTCGCGGGTGGGGACGTGGTGCTGCACCACCGGGTAGGTCAGCAGGATGCTGTTCGGCAGGTCGGTGGGCCGCAGCTCGGGCACGCCCATGAAGGGGCCGTAGTAGGCGTGCACCCCGTGCGGGCGCAGGGCCAGCTGGGAGGAGACGAAGGTGTCGGCGCCGCCGCCGTCGTAGACGACGTCGGCCCCGCGCCCGCCGGTCAGCTCCCTGATCCGCTCCTCGAAGCCGCCGCCGGAGTGGACCAGCACGTGGTCGGCGCCGGCCTCCCGCGCGACCGGGGCCTTCTCCTCGCGGGAGACCAGGCCGATCACGGTGCCGCCGCGCGCCTTGACCAACTGGGTGAGCAGCCGGCCGACCCCGCCCGCCGCCGCGTGCACCACCGCGGTGTCGCCCGGGCCGACCGGGTAGGTCTCGGTGCTCAGGTGGCTCGCCGTCAGACCCTGCATCAGCAGGCCGCCCGCGACCTCGTCCGGCAGCCCGTCGGGCACCTTGACCAGCGAGGCGGCCGGGACGGCGAGCAACTCGGCGTAGCTGCCCGGGTGGTAGAACCAGGCCACCCGGTCGCCGACGGCGAAACCGCCCGCCCCAGGGCCGAGGGCGGCGACGTGGCCCATGCCCTCGGCGCCCAGGACCACCGGCGCCGCCCAGCCCGGGCCGCCCTCGGCGCGGGCGCCGACGTCCATGTAGTTGACCCCGGCGGCGCCCAGGCGCACCAGCACCTCGCCGGGGCCGGGCACCGGATCCGGCAGCTCGGTCCAGCGCATGACCCCGGGGCCGCCGTGCTCCTCGATCCGGATCGCGTGCATGGGCTGACACCTTTCTGTACGGGCCCGTACGGGCTTCCGTACGGACTTGTACGGGCCCGCTCGGGCTCGTACGGGCTCGTACGGGCCCGCTCGGGCTCGTACGGGCTCGTTCGGGAGGGACGAACAGCACGGTAGGCAGCCGAAAATGGACCCACAAGTCCAGAAATCCGCACCGGAACGGGGCAGTTGCCCGGCCGCCGGGGACGGGGCGGACGCGGTCGGGGACGGGCCGTCGGGGGCGGACCCCTGTCCCCTTCCTGGCGGTACGTCAGCCTTCCTCCCGGATCCGCCCGCCGCTCCCCGCCTCCTGTTCGCGGCGCCGAGCGGGCCGGTTCACCGGCCCGTGCACTGGAGGTCGTCCGTGCACGGTTGGCTGCCCCCGACCTGGGAGGACACGCCCCCGGGCCGCACCGTCCGCAGGCGAACGACGAATCCGGCGCCCCGCACGCCGCCGGAGCCGCCCGAGCCCGCCGCCGTACGAGGAGAGCCCCGCATGCCACCCCCACCCGCCCGCACCGCACGGACCACCCGCACCGCACGGACCACCCGCACCCGCGGCCGCCGCGCCCTGGGCGCGCTCGCCCTGGCCACCGCGCTGGCCGCCGGCCTGACCGGCCTCGCCGCCCCCGCCTGGGCCGCCCCCGCCCCCCCCCCCGTGAAGGAGTCCGCCGACCCCGGCCTGGTCCTGGACCGCCCCGGGGAGTCGGTGGTCACCCGCCGCGAGGTCACCCCCATCGCCCCAGGCCTGACCATGACCTCCTTCGACCGCCTCGGCGGCGCCGGCTGGATCCGCGGCAAGGTCCTCGTCGCCGACCTGGCCACCGAGGGCCTGAGCGTCGACTACCTGTCCTCCGGCCGGGTGACCACCCGTGAGACCGTCACCGGCATGGCCCGCGGCGCCGGCGCCGTCGCCGCGATCAACGGCGACTACTTCGACATGAACGCCTCCGAGGCCCCCCTGGGCGTCGGCGTCTCCCGCAAGGACGGCCTGGTCCAGGCCCCCGTCGAGGGCTGGAACCAGGCCGTCACCGTCGGCACCGACGGCCTGGCCCGGATGGCCCAGGTCTTCCTGGAGGGCCACGCGGGCCTGCCCGGCGGCCGCGAGCTGGCGCTCAGCGGCGTCAACACCTACGGCCTGCCCGCCGACGGCGTCGGCGTGTTCACCCCCGCCTGGGGCAACGCCACCCGCGCCCACGTCGCGGGCGACTCCGCCGAGGCCGTCGAGGTCGAACTGCGCGACGGCCAGGTCACCGCCGTGCGCGACCGCCTCGGCGCCGCCGTCCCCGAGGGCACCACCGTCCTGGTCGGCCGCGAGGCCGGCGCCCGCGCCCTGCGCGACCTCAGGCCCGGCGACCGGGTCAGCGTCGGCTACCGCCCGCGCGCCTCCTTCGGCGAGGTCGCCGTCGCGGTCGGCGGCTACCAGGTCCTGGTCGCCGACGGCGTCGCCCAGCGCTCCGGCGAGAACGACGGCAACGAGCCCAACGCCCGCACCGCCGTCGGCTTCTCCGCCGACAACCGGCGCATGTACCTCGTCACCATCGACGGCCGCCAGGCCGACAGCCCCGGCATCAACCTGCCCGACCTCGCCGTCCTGATGCGCGACATGGGCGCCCACAACGCCCTCAACATGGACGGCGGCGGCTCCGCCGCGATGGCCGCCCGCCTGCCCGGCGCCCAGCAGGCCGGCACCGTCAGCAGCCCCTCCGACAACGGCGGCGAACGCGCCGTCGCCAACGGCCTCGGACTGTTCTCCACCCCCGGCTCCGGCCAGGCCCGGGGCTTCCGGCTGCGCCCGGCCGAGCCCGCGGACACCGCCACCCGCCTCTTCCCCGGCCTGCACCGCACCGTGCGCGCCCTGCCCCACGACGAGGCCTACGGCGCCGTCACCGCCCAGGTGCCCGCCACCGTCTGGTCCACCGCCACCGGCGAGCGGGTCGCCGTCGAGGGCCGCGGCCTGGACGCCGTCGTCACCGGCCGCGCCTCCGGACCCGCCGAGGTCGCCGTCACCGCCCAGGGCGCCCGGAAAGCCGTGCTGCCGCTGACCGTGCTCGGCCCGGCGGCGCGCATCACCGCCGGCGACGAGCCGATCGCCCTCGACGGCGCCGGCGCCACCGCCCGCCTGACCGTCACCGGCCACGACGCGCTCGGCCACACCGCGCCCGTCGAGGCCGCCGACGTCAAGGTCACCGGCGGCGAGGGCGTCGTCGAGGCGAGCGCCGCTCCCGACGGCACCATCGCCCTCAAGGCCCTGGCCGACGGCCGGTCGGCCACCCTCGAACTGACCGTCGGCACCCTGAAGAGCGCCGTCGCCGTCACCGTCGGCATGACCGAGAAGCCCTTCGCCGACCTCTCCGACGCCGCCGCCTGGAAGTCCGGCAACGACCGCGCCCCCGGCGGCTCGGTGGCCCCCGCCCCCGGCCCCGACGGTGCCCACGGCCTGCGCCTGGCCTACGACTTCACCCACTCCACCGGCACCCGCGGCCAGTACGCCATCGCCCCCGAGGGCATCGTGCTGCCCGGCCAGCCCCGCTCCGTCAGCATGTGGATCGAGGGCGACGGCAACGGTGCCTGGCCGCGCGTCCAGTACCGCACCGCCGCCGGCGTCACCGCCAACCTCGACGCCCCGATGGTCACCTGGACCGGCTGGCGCAAGGTCGAGTTCCCCATCCCGGCGGGCGTGCAGTACCCGCTCACCTTCCAGCGCTTCCGCCTGATGGAGACCAGCGCCGCCCGCTCCTACACCGGCGCCCTCACCCTCGCCGACCTGCGGGTCAAGGTCGCCCCCGACGTCGAACTGCCCGTCCGGCCCAAGGTCACCGACCCCGTCGTGCTCACCCACGGCACCGTCGACGACCGCCCGCTGCGCGTCGCCGTCATGTCCGACGCCCAGTTCATCGCCCGCAGCCCCGACAGCGACATCGTCCGGGCCGCCCGCCGCACCCTGCGCGACATCGCCGCCGCCAAGCCCGAACTGCTCGTCATCGACGGCGACTTCGTCGACGAGGCCGCCCCCGCCGACTTCGCCCTCGCCCGCACGCTCCTCGACGAGTTCGACCAGCTCACCGGCCACAGCATCCCCTGGCACTACGTGCCCGGCAACCACGAGGTCATGGGCCCCGGCACCATCGACAACTTCAGGGCCGCCTTCGGCGACACCACCCAGGTCTTCGACGTCAAGGGCACCCGCTTCGTCACCCTGAACAGCTCGCTCGGCACCCTGCGCGGCAGCGGCTTCGACCAGATCGCCACCCTGCGCACCGCCCTGGACGGCGCCGCCCGCGACCCCGACATCACCGGCCTGCTGCTCTTCGAACACCACCCCACCCGCGACCCGCTGCCCGACCAGGGCAGCCAACTAGCCGACCGCAAGGAGGCCGCCCTCGTCGAACAGTGGCTCGCCGACTTCCGCACCGGCGGCAAGTCCGCCGCCATGGTCACCGGCCACGTCGGCGCCTTCCACGCCCGGAGCATCGACGGCGTCCCGCACCTGATCAACGGCAACTCCGGCAAGGGCCCCGCCTCCGAACCCGACCGCGGCGGCTTCACCGGCTGGACGATGCTCGGCGTCACCCCCGCCGCCGGCCGCGTCACCGACCCCTACAAGACCGACGACGACGCCTCCGCCTGGCTGCGCGCCGAGGTCCGCGCCCGCGCCGACACCGTCGACCTCAAGGCCCCCACCGCCCTCGGCCTGCTCGAAACCGCCCCCGTCACCGCCACCTTCACCCAGGACGGCGAGCGCACCGTGCCCGTCGCCTGGCCCGTCACCGCCCAGTGGGGCGGCACCGGCGTCCACATCGGCGCCGCCGCCGGCGCCCCGCGCACCGCCGTCGCCGCCTACGACCCGGCCACCGGCACCCTGACCGGGCTGCGCCCCGGCAGCGGGACGCTGAGCGTCACCGTCGGCGGGGTGAAGGCCGAACAGCCGCTCACCGTCGGCGCGGCGCCCGCCTGCACCACCACCGTGCGCGGGAAGCACTCCTCGCTCGCCGTCACCTCGGGCGTCACCTGCCTCCAGGGCGCGAGCATCGACGGCCCCGTCCTGGTGCAGCCCGGCGCGGCCCTGGTCGCCGTCGACTCCACCGTCAACGGCCCGCTCTCCGCCCGCGGCGCGCGCACCCTGCTGCTGGCCGACACCACCGTCCACGGCCCGGTCGCCGTCAGCGGCACCACCGGCGGCACGGCGGTCCTGCGCACCGCCGTCTCCGGGCCGCTGCACCTCGCCCTCAACCAGGGCACCACCCTGCTGGCCGGCACCACCGTGCGCGGGCCGCTGGACTGCTCCGGCAACACCCCGGCCCCGGTCGACGGCGGCCTCGCCAACACCGTGAACGGCCCCAAGTCGGGCCAGTGCGCCAAAATGTGACGAACTCTGAGCAATGACCGCAGGCCCGGACCGTCCACGGTCCGGGCCTGCGCCGTGGGGCCGGGCGGTGGTGTCCGGGGCGTGGCGTCATTCCTATGATGGGGCGTCAGTCGTCGTCCCTCCGGTGTCATGATCTTCGCGGCGCGCCCCGGACCAGGGCGCGCCGCCAGGGGAGCGGGCCGGTCCCCGGACCGGCTCCGGTCCCGGGGCTCGGAATTCGTCGATTCAGGGAGAAGCATGCGCGGCACCGTGCTCGCCGACCGTTACCGGCTGGTGGACTGGCTGGGCGGCGGGTCGATGGGCGACGTGTGGCTCGCCGAGGACGAGGTCCTCGGCCGCCGGGTCGCGGTCAAGGTGGTGAAGCCCGCCCTGCTGGACGAGCCCGGCTTCGCCGAGCGCTTCCACGCCGAGGCCCGGGTCATGGCCCAGCTGCGGCACCCGGGCATCGTCGGCGTGTACGACTACGGGCACGACGCCGGCCCCGGCCCCGCCTCCTCCGTCCCTGCCTCCGCTTCCGCCTCCGCCGCCGGGCGGCGCCCGGTCGGCTACCTGGTCATGGAGCTGATCGACGGCCGCCCGCTGAGCGCGGTGCTGGAGCGGCGCGGCGCCCTGCCGGTGGCGGAGGCGCTGGCCCTGGCCCTCCAGGTGCTGGAGGCGCTGGAGGCCGCGCACGCCTCCGGGATCGTCCACCGGGACATCAAACCGGCCAATCTGATGGTCCGCGACGACCGGACGGTGATCGCCGACTTCGGCATCGCCCGCCCCGCCTGCGACGCCCGGCTGACCGTCCCCGGGATGGTCCTGGGCACCGCCGCCTACCAGGCGCCCGAACAGGCCTCCAGCGGGACGGTCACCGCCTCGGCGGACCTCTACGCGCTCGGCGTGGTCCTCTACGAATGCCTCGCCGGCCGCCTCCCGTACGAGGGGGAGACCGCCCTCGAAGTGATCCTCAAACACCTGACGGAGCCCGTGCCGCCGCTGCCCGGGTCCGTGCCCGCGCCGGTGGGGGCGCTGGTCGGGCGGGCGATGGCCAAGGAGCCCGGCGAGCGCTGGCCCGACGCGGCGGCGATGGCGGCGGCGGTGCGGCGCGTCCTCGCCGGGGACGAGGGCGCGCCGGCGCCGGACGGGCCGTG
>NZ_JBEZUT010000248.1:0-13305 GCF_040636595.1 Kitasatospora sp. NPDC036755 | reverse complement strand
CCGGTGTGCCGTCGCCCGGGCCGCCCGGGCCGCCCGGGCCGCCTGGGCCGCCGGGGCCGTCCGGGCCGTCCGGGCCGCCTGGTGCCCCGTCGCCCGGGGCGCCCGGAGGCGGAGTGCCCGGGGTTCCCTCGCCAGGCGGACCTACGCCTGGTGGGCCTGTGCCCGGGGCACCCGGGGGCGGGGCGCCGGGAACGCCTGCGCCTGGAGGCGGAGTGCCCGGGGCGCCCGCGGGTGGTGCACGCGTCCCCGCACCCGGCGGGCCGGGGGTTCCAGCGACCGGCGTCGGTGGGCCCGGAGCCGGTGCCGTCGGTGGGCCCGGAGTCGGTGCTGCGGCTGCTGCTGCCGGAGTCGGTGCCGCCGGTGGTGATGGTGCGGTTGCTGCTCCCGGAGCGGGTGCGGCCGGTGGTGGTGGTGCCGGTGGCGGCGCTGCGGCTGCTGCTCCCGGGGGTGGTGCCGCTGGTGCCGCGCCTGCTGCACCTGCTGCGCCTGGAGCGCCTGCCGGTCCTGCCGCGCCTGCCGCACCTGCCGCGCCCGGAACCGGAGCCGGAGCCGCGTCCGGTGGGCCCGTCCCGGGTGCGCCGGGTGCGCCGGGTGCGCCGGCCGCGGCAGGTGCGCCGGGTGCGGGGGGCGAGCCCGCCAAGGGCTCGTCGAGCGCCTCCGCCAGTGCGTCCGCGACACCCTCCGGATCCCCGGGGCCGCACGCCGGGGGGAACCACGGGTCGCCTCTGCTGCACACCGGTCGCTTCGGCCAGAGCAAGCCCCCGCTGTCGCACGGCGTTCTGCTGTTCTTCCTGCTCCTGTTCGTTCCCGCGACCGCCGCCGCGGCCGTCGCGTGGCGTCGCTTCAAGCCGAGCCGCCGGACCGACTGAACCTGAGGGGTGCCATGGAACACGTACTCGCGATGACCGGCATCGTCGTCGGACTCGTCGTCGTCGCGCTCGGTGCCCTCCTGCTGAACGGCCGCAGGAGGAGGCGATCGGCGTCGGGGGAGGAAGCCCGCGACGGCACCGCCGACTACCTCACGATGATGGTCGGCGTGCTGTACGCCCTGGTGCTGGGCGTCGCGCTGGTGACGGTGTGGGAGTCCAAGGACGACGCCAGTACCAACATCAGCGCCGAGGCCGGGGCGCTGCACCAGATGTACCTGCTCGCCGACGCGCTGCCCCCCGACACCGCCCAGCAGGCCCGCTCGGCGACGGAGGCGTACGCCGTCTACGTCCGGAACGAGGAGTGGCCCCTGATGGAGCAGGGCAAACCGCTGGGCCCGCGCGGCTGGGCGCTGCTGCGCGACGTGCAGAACGCGTGGACGTCCTTCGAGCCCGCCACCAACGTGCAGCAGCAGGTGGACCAGGTGGCGTTCGCGCAGCTCTCCGCCGCCTATCAGGCGCGCCACGGCCGGGAGGAGGCCGCGGGCCAGGGCATGTCGGGTGTCATGTGGTTCGGCCTGCTCGCCGGTGGTGCGCTCACCCTGGGCCTGATGTTCCTCTTCGGGGTCGAGCGCACGGGCACCCATCTGGTGCTGGCTACGGGCTTCACCTGCCTGATCGTCTTCATGGTCGTCCTGATCTACGAACTGAACTCGCCGTTCGGAGGCCTGCTCGGTCTGTCGTCCGCGCCGTTTGCCGGCGTCGCCGTCGGAGTTTGACCGGGGTCGCCCTTCGCAGGTTCGTCGACCCCTCACCACGCGACGGGCAGGACGAGCGGGCGGGTGAACAGGTTGTCCTCGTCCCAGGGGAGTTCGTCCGCGTTGATCCCGAGGATGAGGGTCGGGAACCGGGTGAAGAGTGTCTCGAAGGCGATCCGCAGATGCGTTCGGGCCAGGGAGGCGCCCAGGCAGAAGTGGGGCCCGGCGCCGAAGGTCCTGGAGCCGTCCGTACGGCGGTGGATGTCGAACCGGTGGGGGTTCTTGTAGTGGTCGGGGTCCCAGGTCGCCGCGATCATCGGCGTGACGACCGTCTCTCCCGCGCGGATCGGCACGCCGCGGATCTCGGTGTTCTCCAACGCGACCCGCGGGTTGGACAGGTAGCCGTTGTGGTGCAGCCGCAGGAGTTCTTCCACGACCGCCGGCCACAGCTGCGGGTCGTCGCGGACGGCTCGCAGTTCGTCGGGGTGCCTGAGCAGGGTGACGATGCCGGTGGACATCGAGGAGACCAGCGGTTCGACGCCGGTGACGAGCAGGTAGCTGACGGTGCCGTGCAGTTCGTCGGAGGTGATCTCACCGGCCTGGTGGGCCGTGACCAGCGCCCCGACCGGTTCGGCCGGATCGGGGTCGGACCACTTGTCCGCGATGATCTCGGCGGCCAGCGCGCCGATTCTTTCGGTGGCGGTCGCAACGTCCGTCCGGTCCGCGTTCTGGCTGGTCTGCTCGCGGAAGAATCCGTGCAGTGCCTGGCGCCGGTCCGCCGCGATGCGCAGCAGGCCGCAGCTGACGCGCAGGGCGAGGGGCGCGGTGTAGGCACCGACCAGGTCGGTGGGGTTGCTTCCGGCGGCCATGGCGGCCAGCAGGTCGTCGGCGTGCGCCGCGATGTCGCCGGAACACCGTTCGGCGGCCCCCCGGTTGAACAGGGGGTTGAGGATCTGGCGCACCCGGGTGTGCCGGGGCGGGTCGAGGTTGAAGATGCCCCCGGGCACGGAGTTGAAGTCCTCGCCGATCAGTCTCGGCGCGCCCGGGTAGACCAGGTTCCTGGAGAAGCGCGGGTCGGTGAGGACGTCGGTGATGTCGTCGTAGCGGGTCAGCAGCCAGGTGGTGTGCCCGCTGGGCATGCGCAGCGGGCAGACCGGTCGTTCCCGCCGCAGGGTGGCGTACAGCGGGGGCGGGGTCCCGTGTTCTCCTGCGGGCAGCGGCCATTGGAGGACGTCGGTATCCGGCAGGGTCACTGCTGGGCTCCACTTCTGTCGACGTTCGCCGGCTCGTCCGGCTCGTCCGGTTCGGCGGTCAGCGCGACGGTGGCGAAGCCGTGGCCCTTTGCCGGTGCCAGTGCGGGGACCTCGCCGTTCCACAGGGCGAGTTGCAGGGGCCAGGGACGGTTGTAGAGGAGGACGGCGGTCCTGGTCCCCACGATGCCGGGCATGTCGAGGATCAGTGGGAGTTCGGCGAGGACGTAGCCCAGGTTGAGCTCGGTCTGGGCCGGGGTCGGCTCTGTGCCGAGGACGGTCCTGAGGTAGCCGCGGGAGGCTTCTCGGCACAGTTCCCGCAGCCGGCCGTCCGAGCGGAAGACGCCGTCGACCTCGGCGCGCAGCTCGCGGTAGCGCCTGCGGGTGGCGAGCCGGGTCCAGCTGTTGACCCGGGCGTGCGGGTTCGGCCCGGAAGCGTCGAGGGCGCGTCGGGCCGTGGCGCGCATCCTGCGTACGACCCGGGTCGTGGTCTGCACCGCTTCCCGGGGTTCCCGTCCGCCGGCGATGAGGCCGAAGGCCGTCTCGTAGCCGGGCAGGACGGCTTCGACGTGCTGGAACCGGCGGGCGGCCCAGGCCAGCAGTGTCCCGACGGTCGAGGGCCGGTAGAAGCCGTTGAACGGGCTCAGCCCGAACACGGCGGCTTCACCGGCGTCGACGATCCTCCGCGACTGCTCGTTGAGGGGGTGCACCGTGACGGTTTCCGCCGGGGCCGCGGTCACAGGCTTCGCCGCCAGTAGGCGCCGCAGACGTCGATCGGCTGGATCGGGTCGTCGATCCGCTGTTCGTGGCGGAAGTCGTGCACCGCGGCCCGGCACGCCGGGATGACGTAGTCGTCGACGATTACGAACCCTCCGGTGGACAGCCTCGGGTACAGGTGGGTCAGGGCGTCCCGGGTGGACTCGTAGAGGTCGCCGTCGAGGCGCAGCAGCGCCAGCTTCTCGATCGGCGCCTGGGGCAGGGAGTCCCGGAACCGGCCCGGGAGGAAGACGACCTGCTCGTCCAGCAGCCCGTAGCGGCGGAAGTTCTCCGCGACCTCCTCCTGGGGCACGTCGAGGACGCCGTTGGCCTGGTGCAGGGCCAGTTCGCGGTCCAGGGGGTGCCCGTCGATGCCCACGTCGGGGATGCCGGTGAAGGAGTCGGCCACCCACACCCGGCGGTCGGCGACGCCGTGCGCCTTGAGGAACGCGCGCATGAAGATGCAGGCTCCGCCGCGCCAGACGCCGGTCTCGACGAGGTCGCCGTCGATGCCGTCCGCGAGGACCCGTTCCAGGCAGTCGTGCAGGTTGTCCAGCCGCTCCAGTCCGATCATCGTGTGCGCGGCGGCGGGCCAGTCCAGTCCTCCGTGCCGCTTCTCGGCCCGGTATGCGGTCGGCCCGTCCGGGGTGAGCGCGCCGTCCTGGTAGATGACGTTGGTCAGGACCTTCTTCATGAGGTCCAGGTAGAGGTGCCCGTCACTGTCGTCCACTGGTGTCTCCATGGCTGGTCGGTCTCGGTGTGGATCGCTCCGCAGGGTCCGGAGGTCCGGGGTCGGTGTGACCTGACGGGACGTCACTCGGGGGGCGGGGGGCAACCGCGGTCGAGAAAGGCTGGTGCGCCTTCCTCGGCGTTGACGCCCTTCTCGATGAAGGCGAGGTTGTGGTAGACGGTCAGGGCCACGGTGTGGCGGTCGGCGTAGGACGGCCGGGACGCCACCGCCGGTGTGACCCACTCCTGGTGGTGCAGGCCGTCGATGAGCTGCTTGAGCAGGCCGGCCGAGGTCGCGGGCCCGGCGACGGGGCCGGCGGTGCCGCCGAAGGAGGGCCAGTAGGCGGTCTGGAGGTCCTCGACCACGTACAGCCCACCCGGCCGCACGTGGCGGAACAGGGCGGCGAAGGAGGTGCGGACGTCGGCGTTGAGATGGCTGCCGTCGTCGATGACGATGTCGAACGGCCCGAACCGGCGGCCGAGTTCGTCGAGGAGTACCGGGTCGCCCTGGTCGCCGACGGCGGTGGCGATGCGTGGGCCCCGGACACCGGGCTTGGGGACGATGTCGAGTCCGAGGACCAGTGCCGCGGGGAAGTAGCGCTGCCACATGCGCAGTGACGCGCCGCCCTGGTCCGCCGCGTCGTAGCCGCCGATCCCGATCTCCAGCAGGCGGATCGGTGCGTCCCGGAAGCGGGCGAAGTGCCGTTCGTAGTGCTGGGTGTACCAGTGGAGGTCGGCCCACTTGTCCGAGCCGAACCGGGTGGAGAGCCGGCCGAGGTCGACCGGGTGCCGTTGGCAGGCGGCCACGACCGCCTGGACGGCGACCGCCAGTCGCCGGCGCTCGCCGACGATCGCGGTGAGTCGGCCCGGGTCCGGGCAGGGGGCGTTCAGCTCGGCGCAGGTGGTCACCCGGCGGCTGGTCTGGCGGTCGGTGCCGGTACCGGTGCCGGGGCCGTAGAGGCTGCGCAGGAGGTCGGCGGCGTCGTGGCTGATCCGCACCGGTGCGTCCTGCCAGCCGTCCCGCCGCGAGGTCAGCCCGTCGCGGTCGACGGTGATGAGGCGGGCGGCCCGGTCCCGGCCCGCGGTGATCTCGAAGGAGAGGCGCGCGGGGCGGTCGACCGGTACGGGATCGCACCGCACCGCCAGTTCCTCGGCGACGAGTGCCGCGACCCGGTCGAGCCCGAGGTCGCCGACGGCCCGCGCCAGCAGGTGTTCGTCCGAGGCCGCGCGCAGGAGCGGCGCGATCGCGGGCCAGCCGGAGCCGGTGGCCGTGATCGGACGGGCGTCGCCGTCCAGCGGTGGGCTGGGCGCGTCGGCGGGTTCCGGGACCGTGTGGGTCATGACACGGCCTCGGACAGCCGCCGGACGACCTGCCCGGGGCCGGGCATCGCGCTGATCTCGTCGCGGACCTGCCGGCACGCCTCGCGGATCCGCGGGTCGGTCAGGACACGGCGGACCCCGTCGGCGAGTGCCCCGCGGTCGATGTCCCGGTCAGGGAACGCCATCCCGGTCCCGCGCTCCACCACCGCCTGCGCGTTCACCGGTTGGTCCGCCGTCTGCGGCAGGACGAGCTGCGGCACACCATGGGCGAGTGCTGTGAAGGTGGTGCCCGACCCGCCGTGGTGGACGACGGCCGCGCAACTCGGGAGCAGGGCGCTGAGCGGCACCCAGCCGACGGCGCGGACGTTCGGGGGGAGCGGCCCCGGGCCGGACACCTCCGGGCCGTCCGCCGTGAGGACGACCTCGGTCTCCTCGGCGGCCACCGCCTCGACCACGTCCCGCAGCATCGAGGTGCAGCCGACGGCGGGGAGCACCGACCCCCAGGTCACGCAGATGCGCGGGCGCCGCGGCGGGACGCACAGCCAGTCGGGCAGCACGGCACCGCCGTTGTAGGGCACGTAGCGCATCGGCCACCCGGTCGCGCTGCCCGGTGGGCGCATGCTCTCGGGGCAGGGGTCGATGGTGGCCGCCGGCGGAGTGAGCGCGCCGGTGACACCGTGGCGTGCGCAGACGTCCTCCATGGCGCTCAGCACGGCGGAGAAGGTCGGGTAGGGCAGCCCGATCCCGTGCATCGCGCAGGGGACGCCGGCGGCCTCGGCGGCGAGCTGGCCGCCGGACAGGAAGGTCGTGAAGACGACGAGGTCCGCGTGCCACCGGTGGATCAGGTCGACGGTGCGGTCCACCAGTCGGCCTCCCACTCCACGGGCCAGGGCGGCGGCGTCGTCGGGCGCCGGCCCCGGCGGTGGGTCGGCCGTCGCGGGGCCCGGCAGGTCCGACGTACCGGCGAACCGGCGCCACGCACCGGGGAGATCGTACCGGTCGGGCCTGTTCTTCGCGAGCCGGACGCCGAGCCGGTGGTAGGTGTCCGCGGCGTCGCCGTCGCAGACGTCCACGGCGGCCAGGCCCGAGCGCGCGGCCATCTCCAGGCTCGGCCCGGTCGTGGCCACCAGGACCGCGTGGCCGGCCTCCTGCGCGGCCCACAGGGCGGGAACCGCCGGCATGAGATGGCCGACCCCGGGCGCCGCCACGAACAAGACGCGCACAGACTGCTCCTCACCGGCTGAAGACATGGGTAATCGCGAATGCGACAAGATTTGTTGGGAATTCTCCAGCCCGGCTGGACCGATTTCAAGCACGCCGGGCCGGACGTGCGACTCCGGGGTCGATCGCGCCGAACGGCGCTTTCACCGGCTCGCACCGAAACGCATTCCGGCGGCTGCTTGACCGGGAACGACGGGCGCGAGAACGTGTCAGGCGAGGCCCATTCCAACGGAGTTCAAGAAAGGGATTTCATGTGATGAGCACATCCTCGGGCCCCGGGGTGGTCGGGAATACCGATCCGACCGCACTGACCGAAGGCCTCAGACTGGCCGGGGAGGACACCCGGGCCCTGCACTCCGTCGTCCAGTCGTACGAACTGGCGGACATCGCGGCCGTATTGGTCGACGAAATCCTCTTCCGCTGCGACCCGCCCGGAAACGCCGAACCGGTCGTCATCGCCATGGACGTCACACGCGGCGAAGAACGACACGGTACCTCCTTTCTGGTACAAGTCGGCCGGCCGCTCCGCCGGAACGAGGCGAACGGTCCCGCCGCACTCCACATCGAATTCGACGTCATCGACCTGGTGCGGGAACTCTTCGGCCCCGCCGGCCCCACCGGGCCCGGTGGGCCGGCGACCCGGAGGACCGCCCTGCAATTCGTCCCGGAGTCCGTGTCGGTGGACGGCCTCCGCCCGCTCGGCCCGATCATGGCAGCGGCCAGCACGGTCCTCACCGGCTGCTCCTCCGACCACCCCGGGCTCGCCCGGCTGGCGGTGCGCCACGACTCGGACAAGTGGGGCGGCCTGCACTGGTTCGCCCCGCTCTACGAACGCCACCTGCACCACCTGCGCACCCAGCCCGTCCGCGTGCTCGAAATCGGGATCGGCGGGTACGACAACCCGGCCTTCGGCGGTGGGTCCCTGAAGATGTGGAAGCACTATTTTCCGCGCGGCCTCGTGTTCGGTGTCGACCTGTTCGACAAGAGCGGTCTCGACCAGCAGCGCCTCCGCACGCTGAAGGCGGACCAGGGCGACCCGGCCCAGCTGACCGAAATCGCCGAGCGGCACGGCCCGTTCGACATCGTCATCGACGACGGGAGTCACATCAACGAGCACATCAGGACCTCGTTCCGGGCCCTGTTCCCCCACGTGCGCCCCGGAGGCCTGTACGTCATCGAGGACCTGTGGACGTCCTACGCCCCGGGCTACGGCGGGAACGAGGATCCCGAGGCCTGCGGCGGCACCGCGCTCGGCCTCGTCAAGCAGCTCGTGGACGACCTCCACTACGAGGAACAGCCGGCGAAGCCCACCGGCGGCGTCGGAGCGTCCCTGGCCGGCCTGCACCTCTACCGCAACATCGCGTTCCTGGAGAAGGGCCGCAACGCCGAAGGCGGGATCCCGGACTGGATCCGCCACGCCCCGAACTCCTGAGGCCCCTCCCGAGAGCCGGGCCGTCAGCCGGCCCTCCAGACGGGCGGCCATGACGCTGGGGGACGGACCGGCCCGGGCAGGGCCCCTCCCGGGGCACCGGCGGCGGTGTCACTGGGGGGCCGTACTGTCCACGGCATGGGAATCGTGAGGTTCGTCGACGAGACGACGGCTGGGCACCGGAGCGACGGGTGGGGTCTGGAGATCGCGGAGGAGCGGCTCACCGTGGGTGAGCTGATCCGGCGCAGGGTCTTCCAGGAGGTCGCGGAGTACAACGCGCGGACGCCGGAGGTGTTCCGGGGCCTGGTGCAGCCGCAGGACGCGGAGCGGGTGCTGAACGGGTACGCGCTGCGCACGCCCCGGCGGATCGATCCCGAGGTGCAGACGGAGCTGGCACTCGCGGCGTTCGCGGGCAACGGCTTCCTCGTGCTGGTGGGGGACCGGCAGGTCACCGACCCGGCGGAGGAGGTCGAGCTGGTGCTCGGCACCGAGGTCACGTTCCTGAAGCTCGTGCCGCTGGTGGGGGGCTGAGGACGGTGGAGTTCCACGGGATCATGGAGCTGCTCCGGCGGCGTGCTCTCACGCCGGCGCAGACGGAGGGGATCGCCGACGGGCTGGTGCGGCTGGCGGCCGGTGACGACGACATGTGGTCCGGCGTGTGGGACGCCGTGCTCGCCGAGGTGCGCAGGATGCCGGCGGAGGCCAGGGGCGCGCTCGCCGACGCCCTGGCGGCGCGGCTCCCCGCGGAGGGGGCGGGCGCGGCCCACGGTAATGTGCTGGGCCTGGTCGTCGTCATCGAGCGGACCCTGCCCGGCCGGTCCGGCCGCCGGTCGGCGGAGCAGGCGAAGGTGCTCGGCGAGATCGGACGGCAGCACGGCCTGTGGTTCGGCAGGCGCTACCTCACCCTCGCCGAGGCCGAGTTGGAGGACGGCCGGCCCTTCGCGCCCGAGGTCGTGGCCGTCCTGCGGCGTTCGGCGATGGAGTCCTACGGCGACGACCGGGTCCGGGCGCTCGCGAAGCGGCTCACCGAACCCGTCCTCAACGTCGGTGAGGAGTGGGCCGAGCGGGCGATGCGGGAGGCCGAGGACGTACCGGGGCTGGAGGCCCTGCTGCGGCACGCGACCACCGCGACCGCGGCCAGGCCCACCCGGGCGTGGGAGCGGCGGGCGGCAGCGCTGGTCGAGCAGTTGGGCGCGGAGCGGGTGCGGGCCGCGGTGGTGCCGTGGCTCGCGCTGGTCGGGCGGCGGACGTTCGCGCTGGAGCGCCGGGAGTGGGAGCCGGACGTCAACGCCGCGTTCGATCCGTACAACGCCAACGCCCTGCGCGGGCTGACGTGGGTGCTCGGGACGCTGCCCGCGCACCCGGACACCGTGCGGGCGCTCGGGGCGCTGGTCGAGAGTTCGCTCCGGAAGGCCGCCGGGATCGGCCCGCGCAATCCGAAGGCCGCCAACGCCGCCGTGGGCGCGCTCACCCGGCTCGACGGGGAGCCGGTTCTCGCCGAGCTGGCCCGGCTGGCCACGCGGGTGACGTACAAGCCCGTGCTCAGGCTGATCGAGTCCGTGCTGGAGCACCGGGCCGAGGAGCTCGGCCTCTCCCGTGAGGAGATGGAGGAACTCGCCGTCCCTGCCTACGGGTTGACGGAGGTCGGGCGCCTGGAGCGGCAACTGGGCGACGTCACGGCGGTGGTGGAGGTCCGGGGCGGCAAAGCCGTTCTGAGCTGGCGCGGTTCGGCCGGCAAGGTCGTGAAGAGCGTGCCGGCCGCCGTCAGGCGCGACCACGCCGAGGAGGTCAAGGAGCTGAAGGCGGCGGTCAAGGACGTCGACAAGATGCTCTCCGCGCAGAGCGAGCGCCTGGACCGGCAGTTCCTCGCCGACCGCGCCTGGCCGTACGCCGGCTGGCGCGAGCGGTTCCTGGACCACCCCCTGATGGGGACGCTGGCCCGGCGGCTGCTGTGGACGGTGGACGGCACGGCCGTCGGGTTCGCCGACGGCGAGCTGCGCACGCTCACCGACGACCCGGTGCGGGAGGGCGGCGAGGTCCGGCTCTGGCACCCGGTGGGGCGCGGGCCCGCCGAGGTCGTGGCCTGGCGCGACTGGCTGGAGCGGCACGCGATCACCCAGCCGTTCAAGCAGGCGCACCGCGAGGTGTACCTGCTGACCGACGCCGAGCGGGCGACGGGCACCTACTCCAACCGGTTCGCCGGGCACGTCCTGCGCCAGCACCAGTTCCACTCCCTGGCGGCCGTCAGGGGCTGGCACAACAGACTGCGGCTGATGGTCGACGACTCGGCCCCGCCGGCCACCCGGGAGCTGCCGCGGTGGGGGCTGCGCGCGGAGTACTGGATCCACGGGGAGTCCCACGCGCTCGGTGCCGACACCACCGACTCCGGCAGCTTCCTGCGGCTGAGCACCGACCAGGTGCGCTTCTACCCGATCGACGCCCCGCAGAACTTCGCGGCCTGCTACGGCGGGGACTACCGGATGAGCGCGTCCCGCCGGGCCGCGCGGGTGGAGCCCGTGCCGATCGCCGACGTCCCGCCGCTCGTCCTGTCCGAAGTCCTGCGCGACGTCGACCTGTTCGTGGGGGTGGCCAGTGTCGGCAACGACCCGACCTGGCAGGACGGCGGGCCCGAGGGCCGCTACCGCGAGTACTGGGCCTCGTACGGCTTCGGCGAGCTGAGCCAGAGTGCCGAGACCCGCCGGGTGCTGCTGGAACGGCTGGTGCCCCGCCTGGCGATCGCCGACCGCTGCACCGTCGAGGGGCGTTTCCTGCGCGTGGTGGGATCGCGCCGGACGTACAGGATCCACCTGGGCTCGGGGAACATCCTCATGGCGCCGAACGACCAGTACCTCTGCATCGTCCCCAAGGCCGGCCAGGCCGCCCCGCAGGCCGGCTACCTGCCCTTCGAGGGCGACCGCATGACGGCGGTGATCCTCAGCAAGGCCGTCCTGCTGGCCGACGACGCGAGGATCACGGACCCGACGATCCTGAGCCAGTTGTAGGGCTCTGGATCCGGCTCGGGGCCGGTGGCGAACGGGAGACGGCGAACGGGAGGGGGTGAACGGGAGGGGGTGACCGGGAGGGACGGCGGTCCGCTCGGGGCGAGCGGGCCGTCCTTGGCGGGACCATGACGACACATCAGGTTACTTTGAGGTAATTTACCGGTGTCGTCCGGGTGAACGCCCCCGGCCCCGCATGAAGGACTCGCACGTGCTCTCTCACCAGCCCCGCCGTTCCGGCCGCCGTCTGGCCGGCTCCGCGCTGGCCCTCGCCGCCGCCATCGGCGCGCTGCCCGTCGCCCCCGCGTTCGCCGACCCGGCGCCCGCACCGACGGCTCCCCGGACCGACGGAACCCCCCACCTGGACGCGGTGGAACGGACCTTGCGCCAGGTCTCGCCCGGGCTGGAGGGCGCGGTGTGGCAGCGGACGGCGGGCAACCGGCTGGACGCGCCGGCCGGGGACCCGGGCGGCTGGCTGCTGCAGACGCCCGGGTGCTGGGGGGACGCCTCCTGCGCCGAACGGACCGGCACCGCGCGGCTGCTGGACCGGATGCGGGAGAACATCGCGCGGGCCACCCGCACCGTCGACATATCCACCCTCGCCCCGTTCCCGGACGGCGGGTTCCAGGACGCCATCGTGGACGGCCTCAAGGCGTCGGTGGCCGCCGGGAACGCGCCCCACGTACGGGTCCTCGCCGGGGCCGCTCCACTGATCAACATCACCGCGTTGCCGTCGAAGTACCGGGACGACCTGGTGGCCCGGCTCGGCCCGGCCGCCGACCGGGTGACCGTCGAGGTGGCCTCGATGACCACCGCGAAGACCGCGTTCTCCTGGAACCACTCCAAGCTGCTGGTCGTCGACGGGCAGAGCGTCATCACCGGCGGCATCAACAACTGGAAGGGCGACTACCTGGACACCGCCCACCCGGTGACGGACGTCGACCTCGCGCTGAACGGTCCGGCCGCCGCCTCCGCGGGCGCCTACCTGGACACCCTGTGGGACTGGACCTGCCGCAACAGCGGGGTCTTCTCGGCCGCCTGGTTCGCCTCCTCGAAGGGCGCCGGATGCACCCCTGACCTGGAGAAGCGGCTCAACCCGCCGGCCGCGCAGGTGCCCGCCACCGGCAACGTGCCGGTGATCGCGATCGGCGGCCTGGGCGTCGGGATCCGCGACACCGACCCCTCCTCCGACTACCGTCCCGAGCCGGCGGCCGGCGCCGACGAGGCCGCGTGCGGCCCCGTCAACCTGCGCGACCGCACCAACGGCGACCGCGCCTACGAGACCGTCAACCCGGAGGAGAACGCGCTGCGCGCGCTGGTCGCCGGCGCCACCAGCCGGATCGACATCTCCCAGCAGGACGTGACGGGCACCTGCCCGCCGATGCCCCGCTACGACGCGCGGCTCTTCGACACGCTCGCGGGCAAGCTCGCCGACGGCGTGAAGGTCCGGATCGTGGTCAGCGACCCCGGCAACCGGGGCGCCGTCGGCAGCGGCGGGTACTCGCAGATCAAGTCCCTGAACGAGATCAGCGACACCCTCGCGGCCCGGCTCACCGCCCGCCTCGGCGACCCGGCCCAGGCCCGGACCGCGATGTGCCGGAACCTCCAACTCGCCTCGTTCCGCGCGGCATCCGCCCCCACCTGGGCCGACGGGCACCCGTACGCGCTGCACCACAAGCTGGTGTCGGTGGACGGCTCCGCGTTCTTCATCGGCTCGAAGAACCTCTACCCGGCCTGGCTGCAGGACTTCGGCTACGTGGTGGAGGACCGCACCGCCGCCGCCCAGCTGGACACCCGACTGCTCGCCCCGCAGTGGCAGTACTCGCAGGCCGCCGCGACCTACGACTACAGCCGGGGCCTGTGCCAGGGCTGACGGCGTGAGGGCACCGTGAGGACACCGCGGCGCCTGGGACAGCAGCAGGGTGTGCGAGGGGTGGACGTTGTCGTCGGCCAGCCCGTGGATCAGCAGCAGCGGCC
>NZ_JBEZUT010000247.1:0-13328 GCF_040636595.1 Kitasatospora sp. NPDC036755 | reverse complement strand
CGGGTGGCCCGCCCGTCGGCCCCGGCGTGGCCGACTCCTCGTCGACGGCCGGCCGGCCCGGCCCGAGCGCGTCGATCCGTTCGAACGGCCCGGGCAGGCGCGGGCGCACCCGTACCCCGGCCGGGGCCGGGTCCGGATCGCCCTTCGCCACCAGGCGGTCGAAGTGGTCAGGCATCTGCACACAGCTCCAGGTAGTAGCGGCGCCGCAGCGGGCTGAGCGCCAGGATCTCCGTCTCGCTCCAGCCGTAGGCGGAGGCCAGGAGGTGGACGTCGAGCAGGGTCGCGCGCGCCCAGTCGTCGAGCTCCTCCCAGAGGTAGGAGGCGATGTCCAGCTCGGCGAGGGCGGGCCGGTCGCACTCGGGGCAGCGGAGGTTCAGCCGGACGTCCGCGCACGGGTCGGCGGCGGCCGCGGCCTCGGCCAGCCGCCGCTGGACGGGTTCGGGGAGCTGCCGGGCGGCCACCGGCTCCCCGTGGTGCTCGGCGTCCAGGACGCACCGCTCCAGCAGGACGTCCCTGGCCCGGCCCGCGGGGGCCCGTTCGGCGGCGGCGAGGTCCCCGGGGGTGGGCAGTCGGAAGCCGACCCGCCAGCCGTCCAGCTCCACCCGCAGCGGGCCGGTGGCCGGCCGCGCCGTGCCGACCAGCTGCCCGGCGTCGAAGGCGAACTCCATCTCCTCCGCGCAGTCCGGGCAGCCGAGCCGTACGTCGAGCCGCTGGCCGAACAACTCGGCGCGCAGGCCGAAGAGTTCGGCGGCCTGCTCGCCGAGCGGCACGCCCAGCAGCTCCTCCGCCCCGACGCCCGGCCGGGCGACGGTGTGCAGCAGCAGGGCCCGCCCGGTGCGGTCGGCCGCGAGACCGGCCTCCCAGGTGGCCAACAGGGCCTCCGCCCCGGCGGGTTCCATCGGTCGGCCGCTCAGGCCGGCTGCTGGAACGACGGCTCTTCGGGCTCGGGCGTCTCCTCGTCCCGCTCCCAGCCCTCCACCTCCAGTTTGAGGCTCTGGATCGCCACCGCGTTGGCGTTGGCGTCCAGTTCGCCGAGCACCTGGTACTCGCTCGGCCACGCGCGGTACAGCTTGTGGGCGACGGCCACCTGCCCCGCCTCGTTGAGCACCTGGATCACCAGGTCCTTGCGGAAGTCCCGGAGCGAGACCTCCGCCCCGCGGCCCGCGCCGACCATCCAGACCTTGTTGGCCCAGCGGTCGAACTCCGGGTCGTGGGTGACGCCGCGCTCCAGAGTGACCGCCTCGAAGTCGGTGCGGCCCGGCGACTTCCGCGGCGCGCTCGGATCGCCCCCGCTGCGGTGCTTGACCACTTCGGTGGTGCGTTTGAGCGGGCTGACCTTGCTGATTCCGGCGACGACCCGGCCGTCCCAGACCACCAGGAACTTGAAGTTCTTGTACGGATCGAACCGGTGCGGATTGACGGTGAACTCGACCATGGAGATCCTAAACCTCGAACTGTCCGGCGAGCTGCTCGATCTTGACGATCACGAATTCCGCGGGTTTCAGCGGCGCGAATCCGACCACGACGTTCACCACACCGCGATTGACGTCGTCCTGCGTGGTGGTGTCCTTGTCGCACTTGACGAAATAGGCCGAACGCGCGGACGTCCCCTGGAACGCGCCCTGCTGGAACAGCGAGTGCAGGAACGCGCCCACGTTCAGCCGGATCTGCGCCCAGAGCCGCTCGTCGTTGGGCTCGAACACGACCCACTTGGTGCCGCGGTAGAGGCTCTCCTCCAGCATCAGCGCGAGCCGCCGCACCGGGACGTACTTCCACTGCGAGCTCAGCGCGTCGGCGCCGGCCATCGTCCGGGCGCCCCACACCACCGGGCCGACCACCGGGAACGTCCGCAGGCAGTTCACCGCGAGCGGGTTCAGCAGGCCGTTCTCCCGGTCCGTCAGCGGGACGGTCAGCGCCCGGACCCCGGGCAGGCCGGCCTCGGTGCCCGCCGGCGCCTTCCAGACGCCCCGCTGGCCGTCGGTGCGCGCCATCACGCCGGCGACGGTGCCGGACGGCGGGAAGCTGCGCAGCCGGCCGGTGAGCGGGTCGACCAGCTCCAGGTGCGGGAAGTACAGCGCCGCGTGGTCGCTGCGCACCGAGTCGAAGGCGGACAGGCCCGCCCGGGCGGCGTCCAGGGTCGTCCACGCCTGCGGCGGGTCGACGATCAGGAACATCCGCTTCTCCGCGCAGAGCGCCTGGGCGGCCGAGACGACCGTGACGGCGTCGTCGACGCTGGCGTAGCCGGCCAGCTCCGGCAGCACCAGCAGGTTGACGTCCTGCACGTCGCGCAGGGCCTGGATGCCGGTCTTGCCGGCCTCGCTGCCGATCAGGTCGGTCAGGCCAGGGGTGCCGCCGTCCTGGCCGTCGGCGAGCGCCTGGACGGGCGGGTTGACGGAGCCCTCCAGGCCGAGGTTGTTGGCGGCCTCGCCGAGGAAGCGCACCACGTCGGCCGGGTCGGTGGAGCCCGCGACGACCTGGAGCTGCCGGCCGAACACGCTCACCCGGGTGCCCGCGAAGGCCCGCCGGCCCGGGGCGTCGGGCAGGGCGCGCAGCTTGCGCTCCAGCAGCAGGGCGAGTTCGGCGACGGTGGTCGGCGCGGCGCCGTCCGCGGCCGGGTCGTGGATCCTCAGCGTCCGCGAGACGTCACCGATCTTGACCTGGATCTCGTGGGTGAGGTCCGGCAGGGTGGCCGCGAAGGGCTTGGAGACGGTGCCGGCCGGGTCCGGCCGGCTCTCCGCCAGGACCTTCACCCGGACGACCGCCGAACCGCCGTTCACCACCGTCTCGGCGAACCGGGGGCTCGCGTCCCGCACGGACAGGTCCGTGAAGGACTCCCGGACGGCGCCCGAGGTGTCGAAGACCCGGAGGTTGAAGGTCTCGGCCGGGGTCGGCGTCCCGTAGTCCACGGCGACCCGCAGCGACGCGCCCCAGAGCCCCGGCTCGACGGCCTCGACCTTCAGGGCCGGGGCGGCGGTGGAGGTCTGCGTCGAGGCGAGCGTGACGCCCGCCGCGGCGCCGGTGCCGGCCGCCGCGACCCGGACCACGACCGCGATCGAGCCTCCGTTGAGGAAGAACTGCTGGACGGCGTAACCGACCGCGCTCTGGCTCGCGAGACCGCCGAAACGGCGCTCGAAGTCCGCGAAACTCGTGAGGGTGACGGGCTGGTCCAGCGGGCCGCGCCGGGTGGCCCCGACGAAGGCGGTCACCGAGGTGCTCACCGCGGTGATGGTTCGGACGCCACTGGGAAGTTCTTCGATGTAGACGCCCGGGTAGGTGGGTGTCGTCGGCAAATTCCCCCTCCGTTCACTTCGTGCATCAAGGGACCCGGGGAATGGGATTCGGATCGCGGGCAGGCCGCGAGGACCTGATGCATGGGTGGCAGGCTCAGTCTCAGATTCGAGTGACTATTCGTCAAGAGCTGGACTGAGAAAGGTAATTGTATGATTTTGGGTGGTGCGGGGGCCGCGGAATTCCACGGTCCGGCGGCCCCCGACCGCTGCTCGGCGTGTGGTGTTCGGTGTGCGTCGGAGCGTGCTCGGTCAGCCGCCTTCGGGCAGGTTCCGGTAGTCCGGGCGGTGCGGCGCGGGGTCCTTCGGTGCCGGGTCCGTCGACGCGGGTGCGGGTGCGGGTGCCGGGGCGGGCTGGCCGGGTGCGGGCGCGGCCGGCGGTGCGGCCGGAACCGGTGCCGGTGCCGGGGTCGGGTTCGGAACCGAGGTCGGTGCCGGGGTCGGCGGCTGGTAGGACGGCGGCCGGGCGGCCCCCAGGAACCAGCCCCAGGAGGCGCCGTACCGGTGCTCCAGGAAGCGGAACGCCGCGTAGTAGACCGTGCCGAACCCGGTCACCAGGGCGGAGGTGACGGAGGCGTCGTCCAGGTGGATGCCGAGCCGGGCGGCCTGCACCACGAGGAAGGCGACGATGTAGGGCACGCACGTGCGCCACAGGGACAGGGCGAGTTGGTACATGGTCCTCCCTCGGCCGGTGTCAGCCGACGACCGTGAAGCCGTGCTCCCGGCCGAGCCGGGTCAGCGAGTCGATGCCGGGTATGCCGTCCGCCTGCTGCCCGCTGTACCCGTACCTGCCCTGCAGGGCGGAGTAGGCGTCGACGGTGTTGGTGCCGAAGGAGCCGTCGGCCCACTGCCGGTCGAGCAGTCCCTCGGCGACGAGGGCCAGTTCCACCGTGAACACGTCGTCCGGGTACGTGGTGGCGCCCTGCGCGGCGTCCGGGTCCCGGCGGGCCGCCTCGACGACCCTCGACTTCGACACCTCGGCCAGCGGCACCGCCCCGCCGAGCAGCCGGCGCAGCGACGCCTCGCCGGGCACGCCGTCCGCGTCCCCGCCGGAGAAGCCCAGACTGCGCTGGTAGTCCGCGTAGTTGAGGGTGTCGGCGTCCGTCCAGTTCGGGCCGGGGCCCTCGCTGTAGTGCGAGCCGAAGCCCGCCGCCACCAGCGCCTCGCCGGCGAGGGTGACCTGCGGACCGTGGGCGCCGTAGCCGTACGACAGGCCGCCGACCGCGTTCTGGTACCGGGCCGGGGTCGGGTCCGGCTGCGGCGCGGGTTCCGGGGCCGGCGGGGTGGTCGGTCCGGACGGGCGCGGCGCACCCGACGTCACCCAGGCGTACAGCGCCGGGCCGGGGCAGTCGGTCGAGTAGCCGTCCCGGTGCCCCTTGATCTCCGGGCCCGCCGGGCCCTGTCGGACGCAGTACTCGATCGCGTCCCGCAGGCCGTTGAGCAGTTCCGGGGTCGGCTCGGTCGACCCGGAGGAGCCGATCAGCCCGCAGACCGCGTAGTGCGCCTCGTTGAGCGGGACGTCGCCGTTGGCGCTGTTGCGCCGGTTCAGTCCGCGGCCCTCGAACACGTGGCCGTGCTCGCAGACCACGAAGCTGTAGCCGATGTCCGACCAGCGGTCGTCGTCCATGTGCGAGGCCTGGAGGCGCCGTACGTAGGCCGGGCAGGTGTCGTGGGTGTCGAAGTTGTACGCCGTGCCGAGGTAGTGCACCTTCACCCCGGCGCGCGGGCCGGCGTACGGGATCGAACCGTTGGGCTCGCGCCAGTTTCGCGCCCCCCACTGGGCGCGGTCCACCAGCTGCAGCCCCGGCCAGTCGGCCACCGGCGGCACCGGGTCCGCCGCCGGCGGCGCCGGGTCGGGCGCCGGGGCCTGGCCGCCGCCGGCCCACGCCCTCAGCTCGTCCGGCGAGCCGTTGAACACGTCCGCGTCGATCGGGTTGTCGCTGTACTGGTGGAAGCGCCAGGAGGCCTGGATGCGCGGCGACCCCGCGGACACGTAGTCCGCGATCCACAGGAAGTCGCCCGCGTTGTCGTCGGTCCGGAACCAGTAGTCCCGGTTGGTGTAGAGCCCGACCAGGTGGTCCGGGTAGCGCTGCTTGACCGCCGCCAGCCACTGGTTCTTCGCCGCGGTCGCGTCCCCGTCGCCGACCGACTGCCCGTACGGCTCGAAGTCCAGCACCAGCAGCTCGCCCGCGGGCACCCGTCCCACGACCCGGCAGAAGTGCTCCACCTCGCCGTCGACCGGATTCTCCGCGTGCAGGAAGTGGTAGTGCCCGACCACCAGCCCCCGCCGCCGGGCGTCCGCGAGCTTGTCGGTGTAACCCGACTGATCGGTGTGGCCGCCCTCGGTGGCCTTGATGAAGACGAAATCCGCGTCCCCCGGAACGCCCGACTGGAAGTCGGAGACGTCATAACCCTTCGCGTATGCCATCAGGAAGCTCCCCCTTTGCGCCGATGGCAACCACAGCCGACCGGCCCCACCCGGGGCGCACGACATCGGCCAGAGCGTCATGTCCACTCCAGCGTACAGCTGACGAAAGGTCAACTCCCTTGTTTTTCAAGCACATTGACCGCAGCAGCGGCTATTCCGGTTCCCGTGTCGGTGTCCTATGCCACCAGCAACCGCCGGCCCCCTGGCCCCCTGCCCCCAGGCCACGGGTCGCTCCTCACGCGCGGGGCGGTCCCGGCCCGGTTAGCCTGGAGGTGCGCCCGCACACTGTCCTCGCCCGAGGGGTTGATCGGTCATCCTCCACCCATTCATCGGCCGGCTGGGGATCGTCGCCCGGTCGTTCCCCGCCGTGTGCCGTCGGCTCGGGGTGGGCCGGGCAGTCCGGCTGGGCGCCGATGAGCTGCTCTTCGACCTGCGCCACGGCACCGAGACCGGCATCGACGTGGCGGCCCGGCACGAGGGGGCGAGCCCCCGGCTGTTCGCCGAGCTGGTGCGGGTGCTGCCGGCGGACGGCCGGCGGGTGCTGCTCGACCTCGGCGCCGGCAAGGGCCGGGCGCTGCTGCTCGCCGCGCGGCACGGCTTCCGGGAGGCGGTCGGGGTGGAGCTGTCCCCGGAGCTCTGCGCCGTGGCCCGGGCGAACCTGCGCGGACGCCGGGCCGGAGCCGGCGGCTGTCGGACCGAGGTGCACTGTGCGGACGCGGCCGGGTTCGAGGTGCCGGACCGGGTCGACACCGTCTTCCTCTTCGACCCGTTCCCCGAGGAGACGCTGCGGGCCGTCGTCGGACGGCTGACCGCCTCCATGGAGCGGTCCCCGAGGGAGGTCCACGTCCTGTACCAGCATCCGAGGCTCGCCCGGGTGCTGACGGAGGCGGGGTTCGCCCCGGTCTACCGGATCGGCTCCGAGGGGATGGTGCTGCGCCGCGACGGCAGGGCCGACGGGGCTCCGGCTCCGGCTTCCGGTGCCGCGTACAAGCGGGACAGGAAGTCGTAGATCAGCAGTTCCTGGGCCCGGGCGTGGGAGCGCAGTACTCGGTTGGCGTGCAGGTGGACGTAGTTGCCCGCCAGGGCGGCGATCGGGGTGCCGATCCGCCCGGCCCGAACTCCCTCGCGCAGCTCCGCCGCGAGGGACCGGATGGCGGCGGACGTGTCGTCCGGCGCGCCCGGGGTCGCCAACAGTCTTTCCAGGGTCACGCGTTCGTGGCGGAATCGGTCGCCGATCCCGCGTCGGACGGACTGATCCACCCGGAACTCGGCGCGGAAGCGGTCGCGGGCGGCGCTCACCAGGGCGCGCTTCTCGGCCCGCGGCAGCCCGAGATCGGTCAGCAGCCGGTCGATGCCGACCAGCGCGGCCCGCCAGCGGGAGTCCGCACCACCTTCCGTGCCGCCGTCCGCGCCGCCGTCCGCGCCGCGCTCGGTGCCGCCCTCCGGGCCGAGGGACTCGACGGTGCGGAGCGCGGCCTCACTGTCCTGCCGGAACAGCAGTTCCGAGAGCCGGATGCCGAGCGGGCCGCCGTAGCGCTCGATCTCCCGTTCGTAGGTGTCGAGTTGGATGCGCCGGACGACGCCGTCCGCGAGCAGCGGCCGCGCCGCGTCGTACAGGGCGGGCAGGACGTCGGCGGCCAGGCGCCGCCGATCGCCGTGCAGCCGCACCCGGAGGTGCCAGTCCGGGTCGGAGTAGCGGACGTAGAACCAGCTGTCGGCCGCGCCCTGGGCGATGGCGCGGCGGACGAGTGGCCGGACGACCCGGCGCAGGGCTTCGTCGGCGCCGGCCGAGCCGGTGTAGAGCTTGGCGTAGAGCCACTCGGAACCGGGCGGGAAGTTCCGCACGCACGGTCGCGCTCCGGCGGCGCGCGGTGGCCCCGGGTCGGCCCGGCGCGCGGGCGGGTGCGCCCGCGGCTGCGCGGGCGGGTGCGCGTCGGTCCGGACGAAGGGGACCACCACCTCATGGGTGAACCGCCCCTCGGGGCCGCGGGCGAGCACGTCCTCGTCGCCGAGGAACAGCTCCGCCAGGGTGGCCGTGGAGCGGCCGTCCAGCAGCCGGGCCGCCATGTCGAGGAAGACGGTGTTCTCGAGGTCGACGGGCAGCAGCCGGTCGCCCTCCGCCACGGCGACCCACCGCGGCAGACCCAGCTCCCGGCGCAGCCCCTGTACCGCGACGAACCGTTCACCCGGGGACGGCGCCGCGAAGCGCTCCAGCTGCCTCTCGGTCAGGTTCCAGTGCGCCCGGGCGAGCACCAGGCGCCCGGAGACGACCCGCGGCAGGTACGGTGCGGCGGCCAGCGGCCCGAGGACGGCGTCCAGCCCGCGTGCCTGCTGCGGGGCCTGCAGCGCGCACAGGAAGCGGTAGAGGCCGAGGTTCGCGGGGGCGGCGAAGTGGTGGGCGGACGTCAGTCGGGGGACGACCTCGGCCCCCAGCCGGGTGGAGCGCAGCGCCAGGCGGTCGCCGTCGAGGGTGAGGGTCAGGTCGGTCAGCGGGATCTGCCGGTCGGGTGGCGCGCCGGAACGGCCGAGGCAGGGGATCTCGTGGCCGCGCAGCAGCGGCCGCCGGAGGACGTTGCCGATCCGCTCGCCGGGCAGGTGGGCGATCTCCGCGAACACCGTGTCCGGTCTGTGCGCCTCCTCGGCGCGGAGATGGGCCCGGACGCACCGGGTGAGGTCGTCTCCGTCATGGCAGAACCGGCCCAGCAGGTACGCCCCGGAGGGTCCGCCCAGGGCGGATATGTGCACCCGGTAGCGCCCCCGCGCCACCGCCTGGGGGCTCTCGGCGAGGATGCTCGCCACGACGCCGAAGGAGTCGGGCAGCGGCGGCCGGTCGACGGGGCCCTCGTCGGCGGCTGTGAGCGCGTCGAGCCGTTCCGGGCCGAGGGAGAGTTCCTTCGCGCCGGTGCGCAGCGCCTCGCCCAGCCAGGTCAGCAGCAGCCGGTGGCGCCCGTCCCAGCGCTGCTCGCCGTCGACGGGCCGGCCGGGGGCGTCCTGGCCGGCGAGGTCGAGGCCGGCGAGCAGTGGTTCGGCGGCGGTCGGTGGGGCGGCCCGGACGGGGAACCCGAGGCCGGACTCCGGGTCCAGCGCCTCGCACAGCGGTACCTCGCGGGCGCCGTAGCGGGTCCGGTAGGCCGCGGTGAACCGCGCGAGCTGCGGGTCCGGGCGGGTGCCGCCCAAGCGGTGGACGAGCCGGGCTCCCCGGAGTACCTCGGCGGCCACCGCACGCCCCAGCACGGCCCGCGCGGCGGGTTTCACCAGGTCGATCCGGAACAGCCCGGCCGGTTCGGCCGGGTCCGCCGGGTCCGCCGGTTCCGCCGCGACCGGCGGGCAGGTGAGCAGCGCCGCCGCGCGGGCGTAGTGGCCGGACGCCTCGCCGGGCGGCCGGCGGTCCGCCATGGCGAGCTGCCGCCGGGCGGCGTCCAGCGCGGCCGTGACGGGGCCGAGCCCGGCCCGTCGGGCGAACGGCCGGATCTGGGCGAGCAGGTCCGCCAGCGGCTCGGGCCCGCTCACCGGCGGTACGAGCTCGGGAACGAGGATCTGGTGCTCGATCAGCCCCTCGACGGCCCGGCGGGCTTCCCCGGGCTCCGCGTCCGGTTCGGCGGCGAGCACGGCGGCGACGAGTTCGTCCGGGCGGGCGCCGGGGCCCGCCCGGTCGACGGCGGCGAGGAGCCACGGCGCGGGCTCGACGTCGACCAGCCGATGGGCCGGGCCCGCGTCCGTTCGCAGCACCTCGATGTACCGGAGCCGCCCGGCGGCCCGGTACAGGCTGGAGTTGGGCCGGTGGACCACGTGCCGTCGCACCTCCGGCCGCCGCCGCAGGTCGGCGGTCAGCGCGCCGAGGTAGCCGAAGTCCAGGCCGGTGCGGCGCCGGTAGGAGGCGGACGGTCCGAGTTCGAGGACGGTCGGGCCGTCCGCCGCGGGGTCGACGGAGCCGACCGAGCAGCCGGCGAGGAGCCCGAACGGGGTCGGCCTGGCGGACATCCGGGCGAGGTAGCGCAGCAGGCTGTGTTCGGCGTTCCGGCCGCGCCGGCTGTCGGGGAAGTGCTCCCAGGCGTCCAGGCCCGCTGTGAGCGAGGAGGAGGCGACGGACAGCGCCTCCCGGACGTCGGCACGGCCGTACAGCGCCCGCAGTCGTGCGCGCACCCGCAGCCGGTCGCGCCGGACGGCGGCGCCGACCAGGTCCGGGTGCCCGCCGCACCGCGCGGCGGTCAGTCCCTCACCGAGGCCCAACAGCGTCTCCAGGGGCAGCAGCGGGGTGCGGAGCACGAAGAACTCCGCGGCCGCCCAGGCCGGTTCGCCCGGTGCGAGCTCACCGCGCACGGGTCGGGCGGGGCCGGTCGCGTCGGAGCCCACGGCCGGTCAGCTCCGGTCGAGCAGCCGGGCCCACCCGCGCCGGAGCAGGAACGGCCACAGTGGCGGGGCCGACAGCCCCTGGGTGAGCGGGCGCGGCCAGAAGAAGTTGACGTTCAGCGCCCAGGCCGAGACCACCGTCACCTGGTGGTACCAGCCCACCGGGATGTAGAGCGACTCGCCCGCGTCCAGGGTGCACTGCCAGCCGGCGGCACGGCGGGCCCGCGGGAACCGTTCGTAGTCGGGGAGGTTGGGGTCGAAGCGGCAGTGCGTGATCTGCGGGATGCGGTAGACGCGCCGGGCCTGCGAGGGTGGATAGAGGACGAAGTGCTTGCGTCCGACGACCTGGACGTTGCAGTTCGGCGTCACGTCGCAGTGCAGCCCGGAGGAGGTCCCGAGGACGCCGCACCAGAGGTTGGTGTCGATCGGACCGCGTCGGTACCAGCCGGGTGGCGGCGCGTCGTCGAGCAGGTCCTCGGACAGCTGCCGAAGCTTCGCGTCGAGGTAGTACGAGCAGCGGAACCCGTCGGCGCACACCGCCCGGGTGATCTCACCGGCGCCGCTGCAGGACAGGGCGATCCGCTCCAGCCCGTCGGCGGTGTCCAGCACCCAGTCGAGGTACCGGCCGAAGGAGGTCCGCCCGCCGGCCGCGAGGTTCTGGAAGATGTTCCGCGGTGGCCCGTTCGTCTCCCGGACCGTCACCTCCCGTTCCCCGGCGACGGACCGCAGGTAGTCCGGGTCCCAGCGGTGCAGGGCCGGCCAGTCCCGGACGTTGTCCAGGACGACCCGGGGCTCGCCCTTGCGCAGCGGCGCGCGGAAGTCGTCGCGGCTGACGCGTGGGACGGCTCGGAGGGCCGTGCCCCACCCTCCCGGGAGGCTCCCCGGCATCTACTCGGGCCTGCGCCGCGTGGTGCGTCCCCGTCGGGATTCGGGCGACCCGGGGGCCGACGCCGTCTCGTCGCAGGTCCACAGGCTCCAGCCCTGGGTGGTGAGCAGCGGGTCGTCGAGGTCGGCCACGGTGGACCGCTTCAGGTCGAGGGTCTTCTTGCCGTCCTCCGGCTCGGTGGTGCGCTCCATGGTTCCCATCCTTCGAAAGCGAGGAACCCGCTGCCGGGAAGGCCTCGGGTCAGCGGGGTCTCGGGTCGACTGCGGTGCGTCATTTCAGGAAGACCTCCCGGGCCAGCCTCATCCCGAGCAGCTCGCGGAACTGCGCGCAGCCGTGCGACGGCCGGTCGGGCCCGTCGAGCCGGGCCGAGAGGTCGGCCATCCGCTCGCTGTAGCCGTCCAGGGCGGCCATGTTCTCGACCTCGGTCACGATCATGACGTTCCAGTCGTCACGGCCGGTCGGCGGGGAGACCACGATGCGGTAGTCGCGGATCAGCTTCTGCCGCTTGGCCTCCTCCATCAGGGGCTTCCACTGCGCCCTCAGATTGGCGAGGTAGGCGTTGGTCAGGCCGGGCTTGGTCCGGGCGAACTGCACCGACCACACCGGTCCCTCGGAGAAGGCGAAGTCACCCGCAGCCGTGGCGGTTTCGTTCTCGGTCATCGAATTCTCGTTCCGGACGTTCGAGTGCGTTCACCGGGCGTCCCCGTCCGGCGGGACGGCCCGCGCCGCGCACGGCTTCGACGGGGCGGGAGGGGCGGAATCGGGTACGGGACGGACGTGTGTCCCGCGCCCGGACCGCCGTCCGGGCGGGCCGCTCCTCCAGGATGCTGCGGCGGGCCCGGTCCCACAACCGCTGGGAAAGCGCGAGGACACCGCGGTGGCTCCGGCGAGGCCACCGCGGCTTCCTCACGGCCGGAGTCCTAGCGCGAACCGGCCGACTCGATGAGCGCGCTGGTGACGATCGTCAGCGTGGCCGGCGCGTCGGTCGCGGGGTAGCCGTCCACCTCGCCGCTCTGGGTGCCGCGCACCGACCACACGAACGCGACCGCGCCCTTGTCGTCCACCACGCGCTGCTGCAGCGTGAACGTGGCGTCAGGGAACGCGGCGCGGATCCTGGCGATCAGCTGGCGGGTCTCGTCCGCGCCCGTGGCGCGGTACCGCCGGGGCACGCTCTGCCGTTCTTCTGTTGCCATCACAGGTCTCCTGTCGGGGTTGCGGGCACCGCACCGCCGGTCGGCGATGCGACGTGCAGGGCGCGGAGCGCCGTCGCCGTGGTGAACAGCCGCCGCCAGTCCTCGGCGACGATGTCGAGGCCCGCGATCGATTCCGTCCACGACGTCTGTTCCCAGGGCTCGGTCAGTTGTGGCCGGGGCACCCGGAGGATCGGCTCGACGGGCCAGCTCCCGTCCGGTCGCTGGTGTTCCACCAGCCACCGGATGCCGCGGGCCAGGGCCGCCCGGAGGGCCGGGCGGTCGGCTCGGAGTGATGCCGTGAGCAGTTCGCCCAGCGTCTGGACGGCCAGCGCGGTGGCGAAGGCGGCGCACGCGCGGTCCGGCGCGTGCGCCCAGCCCCCGTCCGGGCGCTGGGCGCGCAGCAGCCACCCGGCGGCTCCCGCCCGGGCCGTCGCCGCCCCGGGCAGGTCGGTACGGCGGCTCAGCTCTCCGATCGCCTGTACCGCACGGCACGTGGTGTAGAGCCCGCCTGTCCACCAGTAGGCCTCCCAGTTGCCCTCCGGGCGCTGTTGCTCCAGGAGTCGGCGCGCGGCTCGCAGCGCCGCGCTCCGCTCCCGGGCGCCGTCCAGACCGGCCAGCAGCAGCGCCACCACGGCGGTCACGCACGGGTGCGAGGAGGTCCAACCGCGCAGGTCGCCGGCATCGGAGTGGAACCGGACGAGCCAGGGCTCCGGGTCCACGATGGTGGTGAACCCGCCGTCGGGCCGCTGCGTCGACAGCAGCCAGTCCAGCGCCGGCCGCCACCGCTGCGGTTCCGGCGCGCCGACCCGGGTCAGGAACAGCAGGGCGTTCGCCGTGGAGTCGACGTCCACCGGCCACTGGCCGTTGTAGCCCCACCCGGCTCCCGGAACGCGGTTGGCGACGAGCCAATCGGACGCCTTCACAAGGGAGTTCACCGGATTCGCGGGGGCTGGGGCGTTCGCCGCGGTCGGGGCGTCGGCCGCCGTGCCGACGGTCGCCAGATTCCAGCCGACGTAGCCGGTGACCCAGGCGGTGCTCTGCTGGCCGAGCAGCAGGAAGTCGCCCCAGCGACCGGCCGGATCCTGTTCCCGCCGCAGGTAGCCGGCCGCCGCCGCGAGGGCGCCGGCGACCGACGAGGACCGGGCCCTGGGCTACCACCTGGTCTGGCTCGCCGACGTCCTGCG
>NZ_JBEZUT010000246.1:0-13342 GCF_040636595.1 Kitasatospora sp. NPDC036755 | reverse complement strand
GCGCCGGAGGGACGGCGGGCCCGTCCGCGGGACCGCACGCCGGCCCGTACGCGGGCACCGGCCGGCTCGACGCCTCCCGCCGCACGCTGGAGCTCGAAGCGCTCGGCGACGACCCCCGGATCGACCTGCTGGTCATCGGCGGCGGCGTCACCGGCGCCGGAGTGGCCCTGGACGCGGCCTCCCGGGGCCTGCGCACGGTGCTGGTCGAGTCCCGCGACCTCGCCTTCGGCACGAGCCGCTGGAGCTCCAAGCTGGTGCACGGCGGCCTGCGCTACCTCGCCTCCGGGCGGATCAAGGTGGCCCGGGAGAGCGCCGTCGAGCGCGGCGTGCTGATGACCCGCACCGCCCCGCACCTGATCCGGGCGCTGCCCCAACTGGTGCCGCTGCTCCCGGACCTGCTGCGCCCCGGCCAGGCCGCGCTGATCCGCACGGGCTTCCATGCCGGCGACGCGCTGCGCCTGACGGCCGGCACCCCGGGCGCGCTGCTGCCCCGGGTGCGCCGGATCGACGCCGAGCGGACCCGCCGGCTGGTGCCGGGCGTACGGACGGACGGGCTGCGCGGCGCGCTGGTCGCCCACGACGGCCAGCTCGTCGACGACGCCCGGCTGGTGGTCACGCTGGCCAGGACCGCCGCACAGTACGGGGCGAGCGTGCTGACCAGGGTCCGCGCCGAGCAGGTCACCGGCACCTCGGCCCGGCTGGTCGACACCCTGACCGGGCGGGAACTCGCCGTACGGGCCGGTGCGGTGGTCAACGCCACCGGCGTCTGGGCGGGCGAGGTGGACACCTCGATCAGGCTCCGGCCCAGCCGGGGCACCCACCTGCTGGTGGACGCGGGGGCGCTCGGCCACCCGACCGCCGCCCTCACCGTGCCGGTGCCCGGCTCCACCAGCCGGTTCGTCTTCGCCCTGCCGCAGCAGCTCGGCCGGGTCGCGATCGGCCTGACCGACGAGGACGCCCCCGGCCCGATCCCGGACGAGCCCCGGCCCACCGAGGCCGAGCTCTCCTTCCTCCTCGACACCGTCAACGCCGCCCTCGACACTGCCCTGACCAGGGCGGACGTGATCGGCGCCCATGCCGGGCTGCGCCCGCTGATCGACACCGGGGACGGCAGCACCGCCGACATCTCCCGCGAGCACGCGGTGCTGGAGAGCCCGTCCGGGGTGATCACCGTGGTCGGCGGCAAGCTCACCACCTACCGCCGGATGGCCGAGGACGCGGTGGACGAGGCCGTGCGGCTGCGCGGTCTGCCCGCCCGGGCGTGCTGGACGGCCCGGCTGCCGCTGATCGGTGCGCCCGGCCACCGGGACAGCCGCCCGCTGCCCGCCGCCGAGGGGGTCGGCGGCCCGGTGCCCGCCTCGCTGCTCGCCCGTCACGGCGGCGCGGCCCACGAGGTGCTGGCGGCGGGGGAGGCGACGCCGATCGCGGAGGGCCTGGACGTGACCCGCGCGGAGATCGCTTACGCCGTCACCCACGAGGGCGCGCTGGACGCGGCCGACGTGCTCGACCGCCGCACCCGGATCGGGCTGGTCGCCGAGGACGCCGGGCGTGCCCGCGAGGCGGTCGAGGAGATCGTGGCGGAGCTGCGGTAGCGCGAGCGAACGCGGGCGGGCCGGTACGGCTGATCGCCGTACCGGCCCACCCGTCGTGCCGTTGCCTGTGGTGCCGCTACTCGGCCTTGGCCTGCGCCTGGAGGCTCCAGAGCCGTCCGTCGGGGTCGCGGACGGTCGCCATCTGCGTGCCGAAGTGGGTCTCCTCGAACGGGGTCTCCAGCTGCACACCCTCGCCGGCCCCGAAGGCCTCGGCGTCGTCCACCTTGAGCACCAGCTGCAGCTGCGGCTCGCGGTCCGCCGGGATCTCGGCGATGAACAGGGTGGGGCTGTCGCCCTTGCGCAGCTGGCCGGAGTTGTGGTCGGTGGCGAACTCCAGCTCGTAGCCCAGCCCCTGGAAGAACTTCGCGGCCTTGCCCCAGTTGTGGGTCTCCATGAACACGGCTTCGATGCCCTCGGTGGTCATCTCAGTTCTCCTCGGCGGATCGCTCGGACGGATGCTCGTGCTGTTGGTGCTCGTCGTGCTGAACGGCGGGGGCGTCGAGGTAGGCGCGCAACGCCTCGGCGACCAGTGCCGAGAGCGACAGCTCCTGCTCGATGGCACGGAACTTGACCTGCTTGATCAGCCCGATCGGCAGGTAGACGTTGAACTGCTTCACATCCTCGTTTCCCACACCCCTAGGCTAGCACTGTAGCTTGCTAGCAATGTCCCCTATGGGGGTGTTTCGGGTGGTGCGGTGGAGGCGGCGGCCGGATCAGCGCGCCGTGCGCTCGGGCATCGGGTGCTCGGCGCCGGTCAGCTCCAGCACGCAGGAGAGCGGATGCTCCGCCACGCCGGTGCGGTCCAACCGTACCGCGAGCGGCTTCGGCGGTTCCTCGGCCACCTGGGCGGCGAGGGTCAGCGGGTAGACGCCGTGCCCGTGGACCCGATGGAAGGCGCACTCCTTGCCGTCGACCAGCAGCTCGGTCTCGGTGATCCAGCCGGACCGGACGTTGACGGTCACCGAGTGACCGCCCTGGTCGAGGTGGAAGCTGTACCGCTGGCGCATCGGGACCTCCGGCGACCGGGCCCGGGCCTGCGGCGAACGGGCCCGGGGAGGAGGGAAAGGAGGGAAAGCCACTGCCAGTCTAGGGCGGCCGGGCGTGGGGGTGCTCGGTGTGCGGAGCGCGACGGGTGGCCCTCCGGGACGGGGGCGGCCCGTGGTTCCCGGACGCGACCCGGAGAAATTCCCGGGGCGGGCCCACCCGCAGACGGATTCTCGTGATCTCTACAGTGTTGTAGATTCGTCCACAGGGAGAGATCCGAGGAGGGCATTGTGGGAGTTTCGCTGGCCAAGGGCGGCAACGTCTCGCTGAGCAAGGAGGCGCCCGGTCTGAGCGCCGTGATCGTCGGGCTCGGCTGGGACGTGCGCACCACCACCGGGGCCGACTACGACCTGGACGCCAGCGCGCTGCTGTGCAACGCGCTGGGCAAGGTGGTCTCGGACCAGCACTTCGTCTTCTTCAACAACCTGCGCAGCCCCGATGGTTCGGTCGAGCACAGCGGCGACAACCTGACCGGCGGCGGGGACGGGGACGACGAGCAGATCAAGGTCGACCTGGACCGCGTCCCGGCCGACGTGGCCAAGGTGGTCTTCCCGGTGTCGATCTACGACGCCGACGCCCGGCTGCAGAACTTCGGCCAGGTGCGCAACGCGTTCATCCGGATCGTCAACCAGGCCAACGGCCTGGAGATCGCGCGCTACGACCTGACCGAGGACGCCTCGACCGAGACCGCGATGGTCTTCGGCGAGCTGTACCGCAACGGCAACGAGTGGAAGTTCCGCGCCATCGGCCAGGGCTACGCCTCCGGCCTGCGCGGCATCGCGACCGACTACGGCGTCAACGTCTGACCGTCCGCGGTGAACTGACGGGGATTCGGCGGCCGCGGCGCACGCTCAGCCGGTACGGCCGAGCGCGTGGCCGCCGAAACCCCCTCCGCCGGTGAACTGTTGCCGCCACCAGGCGGTCATGGCCGGCTCGTCCATCCCCGACCAGTCCGGCGCCCCGGTGACCTGGGCCCGGCCGAGGGTGCGCCCCAGCTCCACCAACTCCCGCCCGGCCGCCGTCCGTTCGCGGTCGTAGGCGGTCAGCAGGTCCGACCAGGAGCCGGCCTCGCGCCCCACCCGCTCGAAGGCGTGGGCGTCCTGCATCGCCTTCACCGCGCCGCTGGTGTTGTGCGGGCGTACCACGGTGGCCGCGTCCCCGCCGATCAGCAGCCGGCCGGCCGTGCGGTTCGGGACTGCCAGGTCGTAGATCGGCTGCAGGAAGGTCCGTTCGCGCGGGGTCAGGGTGACCAGCCCGGCCCAGTACGGCGGCAGGTGCCGTTCGGCGAGCCGGCTCAGCTCGTCCAGTCGCGGGTCGGTGAGGCTGCCCGCCGGGATGCTGGTCGGGCCGTCCAGCCGCAGCCAGGCGGGGGTGGGGGCGTAGAAGGCCCAGTTCACCTGGGTGCGGCCCGGCTCGACCCCGGGGATGCGGTAGATCACCACCTGGCCGCCCGGGTAGCAGGCGGTGACGCACTGCTCCCGCGGCCAGGGCGCCGCGCCGCCGGGCAGCTCGGCGAGCAGGGCGTCGTCGTAGCTGCCGCGCCAGCACACGTACCCGGCGTACTCGGGCTCGGCGTGCGGGCAGACGGCCTCGCGGACCACCGAGCGGTAGCCGTCCGCGCCGATCACCAGGTCGTACGGCTCGCGGCCGAGGCCCGCCTCGGCCCAGGCGCCGTCCGGCCCGCTGCCGACGGCGGTCACGGTGGCGCCCAGCCGGAACTCGACCTGCGGGGGCGTCCGTTCGCGCAGGGCCTGCCAGAGCACGCCCCAGTGGTGGGAGTGGAAGGGGAAGGGCTGGGCCCAGAGCAGCCGGCCGCAGCCGTCGGGTCCGTCGCCCTCGCCGGCCGTGCCCCGGGTGACCCAGCGGCGGACGGTGAGGCGGTGGCGGCGGGTGTCCGCGTCGAGGTGGCCGGCCGCGACCAGCTCGTCGAAGCGGTCGTTGTGGGTGCACAGCCCCACGCCGCGGTCCTCCAGCCGGCCGGGGCTGCGCTCCAGCACCACCACCCGTTCCGCGCCCAGCCGGGCGGCGGCGCCGGCGAAGGCGCTCCCCGCGATGCTGCCCCCGACCACGGCCACCGAGCCACCCCGCACGGCCGCTCCTCTCCCGAGCTCGCGATGTCCGCTGTGACGGTCCTCGGTGCCGGTGCACCGCGACTGTCCCCGGCGACGGTCACGTGCGACGTTCACTGCGACGGCTACTTGCGACGTTCACTGCGACGGTTCACTGCGACGGTCCTCGTGGCGCCACCGGGGCGCGATGGCCCGTCGCCACCTCCGGGCACGACGATACGCCGCCGGGTGGGCCCCGGTGTCGCCTTCGCGCCATCCGGCGGAGCCTTATGCAACTAGTTGCATGCCTCGCCGCCCGTCCCCTACCCTGCGGTAACAACGACACCCCCGCCCGCGCCCCAGGAGACGCCGATGAGCGCCCACCCCGGCAGCAGCCGCTACCCGCACCTGCTCAGCCCGCTCGACCTCGGCTTCACCACCCTGCCCAACCGGGTGATCATGGGCTCGATGCACGTCGGCCTGGAAGAGGCCCCCGGCGGCTACGAGCGGATGGCCGCCTTCTACGCCGAGCGGGCCCGCGGCGGCGTCGGCCTGATCATCACCGGCGGCATCGCCCCCAACGAGGCCGGGCGCCCCTGGGAGGGCGGCGCGATGCTGACCACCGAGGAGGAGGCCGAAAAGCACCGGGTGGTCACCGAGGCGGTGCACGCCGCCGGCGGGAAGATCGCCCTCCAGATCCTGCACTTCGGCCGCTACGCCTACCACCGCGACCTGGTCGCCCCCAGCGCCCTCCAGGCCCCGATCAGCCCCTTCGTGCCCAACGCGCTCACCGCCGAGCAGGTCGAGCAGACCATCGAGGACTTCGCCCGCTGCGCCGAACTCGCCCGCCTCGCCGGTTACGACGGCGTCGAGATCATGGGCTCCGAGGGCTACCTGATCAACGAGTTCATCGTCGCCGCCACCAACCAGCGCGAGGACGAGTGGGGCGGCGCGTACGAGCGGCGGATGCGCTTCCCGGTGGAGATCGTCCGCCGGGTCCGCGAGCGGGTCGGCGAGGACTTCATCATCGTCTACCGCCTGTCCATGCTCGACCTGGTGCCCGGCGGCTCCACCCTGGACGAGGTCGTGCGCCTCGCCCAGGCCGTCGAGGCCGCCGGGGCCACCGTCATCAACAGCGGCATCGGCTGGCACGAGGCCCGCATCCCCACCATCGCCACCTCGGTGCCGCGCGGAGCCTTCGCCTGGGTGACGAAGAAGGTGATGGGCGAGGTCGGCATCCCCCTGGTCACCACCAACCGGATCAACACCCCCGAGATCGCCGAGCGGTTGCTCGCCGAGGGCAGCGCGGACCTGGTCTCGATGGCCCGCCCGCTGCTCGCCGACGCCGACTTCGTCGCCAAGGCCCGGGACGACCGCGCCGACGCCATCAACACCTGCATCGGCTGCAACCAGGCCTGCCTCGACCACACCTTCAACCTTCAGATCACCTCCTGCCTGGTCAACCCGCGCGCCTGCCACGAGACCGAACTCGTCCTCGGCCCGACGCGCTCGCGCAAGCGGATCGGCGTCGTCGGGGCGGGCCCGGCCGGCCTCGCCTTCGCCGTCTCCGCCGCCGAACGCGGCCACGACGTCACCCTGTACGACGCCGCCGAGACGGTCGGCGGGCAACTGAACATCGCCCGACGCATCCCCGGCAAGGAGGAGTTCGACGAGACGCTGCGCTACTTCCGCACCCGGCTGGCCGAGTTGGACGTCACGCTGCGGCTCGGCGCGACCGTCACCGCCGAACAGCTCGCCGAGCAGGGCCACGACGAGCTCGTCCTCGCCACCGGCGTCACCCCGCGAACTCCCGCCGACATCCCCGGAATCGACCACCCCAGCGTCCTCGGCTACCTCGACGTGCTGCGCGACGGGGCACCGGTCGGCGAGCGGGTCGCCATCCTCGGCGCCGGCGGCATCGGCTTCGATGTCGCCGAGTTCCTCACCGACCCGGGCGACGCGGCGAGCCTCAACCCGCCCGTCTTCCAGGCCAGGTGGGGCATCGACCCGGAGTACCGCGAGCGCGGCGGACTGCGCGCCCCGCAGCGGCCGAAGCCCCCGCGCAGCGTCCACCTGCTCCAGCGCAGGACCAGCAAGGTCGGCGCCGGCCTCGGCAAGACCACCGGCTGGATCCACCGCACCGAACTCAAGCACCGCGGCGTGGTGATGGTCCCCGGCGTCACCTACGACCTGATCGACGACGCCGGCCTGCACATCACCGTGGACGGCGAGCAACTCCTGCTGCCCGTGGACACCGTCGTGCTCTGCACCGGCCAGGAGCCGCGCCGGGACCTGTACGAGGCGCTGCGCGAGCGCGGCCTGCCAGTGCACCTGATCGGCGGCGCCGACGTCGCCGCCGAACTGGACGCCAAGCGCGCCATCAAGCAGGGCACCGAACTGGCCGCGGCGCTCTGAGCCCCCGCGTTCCGCAGGGGCGGCGCCCCCGTCGCGAGCCGGGGGCGCCGCCCGAAATCCACTCGCCGTCCGCCCGGGGGTCGTTGCTAGTATCCGCAGGTCACAGCGCGGGGCGCGGCGCGGGTCGCAGTGCGCAGGCCGCAGAGCGGATCACAGGGGAGAGCGGACCGATGGACGAACGGGTCGAGACGGCGTACGCGCCGGCGACGGACGAGCGAATCGAGTTGGCGTACACGCCCACGGTGGAGGACTTCCGGGAGGCCCTGGCCGCCCGGGCCCGGGCGACGCGTGCGGGCCGCCGCCAACGGGCGCTCCTGTACCTGCTCGTCGTGTGCGGCCCGCTCATCGCGGTGCTCGACCTCTCCGCCGGCAAGGGAATCGGCTTCCCACCGGTGATCATGGTGCTCGCCGCGCTGGCCCTGCTCTTCTGGGCGCCCCGGCTGCAGGCGGGCCAGTTCCACAAGATGACCGCCGACAAGGGCGAGTTCACCGCCACCGTGGAAACGTCCGGCGTGACCATCGCCAACCGCCACTCCACCAGCACCCTGACCTGGCAGGCGGTCCCGCACCACGTCGAGACCCCCCGGCTGTTCGTCCTGGTGAGCGGCGACAAGAACAACGCCTGCCTGGCCGTCCTGCCCAAGCGCGGCACCGCCGACCCCGACCGGCTGCGCGCCGTGCTCGCCCGGCACGCCCCCGCGCCCACCCGGGGCTGAGCCGGCCCGCCCCGCGGCCCGTACCCCGCCCGCTCCCCGCCCGTCCCGCTGCCCGCTCCCCGTACGATCGGCGGCATGTCGCTGCCGCACGCCATCCTCACCGCCCTGCTGGAGAAACCGTCCTCGGGGCTGGAGCTGACCAGGCGGTTCGACCGGTCGATCGGCTTCTTCTGGCCCGCCACCCACCAGCAGATCTACCGCGAACTGGGCCGGCTGGAGGCCTCCGGACACATCCGGGCCCTCCGGCCCGAGACGCCGGTGCGCGGGCAGAAGAAGGAGTACGAGGTCCTGCCGGAGGGCCGCGCCGAACTGGCCCGCTGGACCGCCGAGGGCGCCGCGCCGCGCGCCGTCCGGGAGCCCCTGCTGCTGCGGCTGCGGGCGGCCGCGGTGGTCGGCACCGACGGTCTGGCGGCCGAGCTGGAACGCCATCTCGCCCTGCACCGGGAGCAATTGGCCGACTACCGGGAGATCGAGCGGCGCGACTTCCCGGCCGAGCGGGCGGACGGCGAGAACCGGCTCCAGCACGCCGTCCTGCGGGCCGGCATCGGGCTGGAGGCCTTCTGGGTGCAGTGGCTCAGCGAGACGCTCGAAGCGCTGGAGGCGCCGGGGGAGTCAGGGGAGTCGGGGAAGCCGAAGACCAAGGAGTCCTCGCGGCCCGCGGAAGCCCCCGGGAGCCCCGGAAACCCGCCGCTCGCAGCCCCCGAAGACCAGCCCTGACCTGCGGAGACCCCTGGCCCGCGCGCCCTGCCGGGAACCCGGTGGGACACTGGTGGCTGTCCCTGCCCGAACTCTCGACCGGGGGCCCGCATGTCCCGTCCCAGGCCCATCCACGCCCTTGCCGCCGCGACCGCCGCCCTGGTGGTCGCCCTCGGGCCGGCCGCCCTGTCGGCGTCGGCGGCGTCCGCCCCGCCCCTGCCCACCGCCGACCAGCTGAAGTCGGCCCTGCTGACGGCGGCCGACCTCGGCCCCGGCTACACCGAGACCCCGGTGACGCAGAGCCCGAGCCCCGGTGGGAACCCGAGCCCGGTCACGGGCTGCGCCGCGCTCAGCGCCCTGATCAACATGCGCTCCACCCAGACCGGCGGCCAGGTCCCGCACGCCGCGGTCGAACTCGACGGCCCGGACGGCAACCCGATGGTCACCCAGGTCCTCGCGGCCGAGGCGCCCGACCGGCTCACCGCCGACTTCAACACCGTCACCGACGCGCTCAAGACCTGCCACAGCATCACCTTCAACAACGGTGACGACGACCAGGTGACCTTCACCGTCACCCCGGTCACCCTCGGCGACCGCAAGGACGCCCCCGCCGTCCACCTCGACGGCACCCTCGCCGGCGTCCAACTCAACGGCTACGTCGGCATCGAGCGCTTCGGCACGGTGGCCATGGCCTTCGGCTACTTCGAACGCCAGGGCTCCACCGAGCAGACCGCCTCCATGCAGTACCGCACCGCCGTCGCCAAGGCCGAACGCACCCTCGGCGCCAGGGCCGGCAGCACCACCGCCCCGACCGCCACCCCCACCGAGGGCCAACGCGTCTGACCCCTCAGCCGCCCCGCGCACCCAGCACGGCGGCCCCCCACCGAACGCGCGGGGCGCTCGGCGAGGGGCCGCGGTGCTGGTCCGACGACGACCGGACGGACGGGGGCTACACGCCCGCGAGGGTCTGGTTGTCGAAGAGCCAGTGGTGGTTGGCCTGGTCGGCGCACTGCCACACGTTCAGCCCGGAGCCGTTCGTGGTGATCCACCCGTGCAGGTTCAGGCACCTGTTCGACGCCGGGTTGTAGAGCGAGCCGTCGTAGCGGCGGATCCAGGTCTGGGCGGTCTTGTTGCCGCACGCCTGCGCCACGACCGGGGTGCCGTCGACGACGACGGCGTCCCGGGTGCCCAGGCAGAGCCCGGTGGGCACGACCTTGAGCTCGTTCTGCCGGGTGGTCAGGAAGTGCTGGCTGTCCCCGTTCCAGCAGTCGTAGAGCCGGAGCTGGGCGCCGTCGTTGCCGCCCCAGTTGTCCAGGCACTTGCGCGGGTCGACCGCGCTGCGGATCCGGACGATGGACTGGGCGGTGGCCACGGTGTTCACCTGGGGGTCGGTCAGTGCGTACGGGTAGATCCGCACGTCGCTGACCGCGCCCTTCACGAGGTCCACGGGGGCGATGTTCCGGGGGGCGACGCCCCCGATGCTCAGCGGCCCGGCCGGGGGCTTCCAGGTGGTGCCGACCTTGGCGTTGCCGACCGCCTGGCCGTTGACGTACAGGGTGGCGATGCCGCCGGTGGAGTCGTAGGTGCCGGTGAGGTGCGTCCACTGGCCGACCGTCACCCCGGTGCGCCCGCTGCGGTCGTACACCGGGTACCAGTCCGTGGGGTTCACGCTGTCGTTGCTCGGCAGGATGAAGGCCCAGTTGTTGAAGTTCCGCGAGTACTGGAGGTAGAACGGGCTGGCCTCGTTGCCGGGCAGCGAGACCGCGGTCTGGTAGCCGTCGGTGTTGTCGACCTTGACCCAGGCGGAGACGCTGTAGCTCTTGGTGGTGTCCAGGCCGGGGGCGGTGTCGGTGGAGGTGACCGGCGCGGTGGTGCGGTAGACCGTCGCGCCGTCGAAGGCGGTGGCCTTGCCCGCGACGCGGTTGTGGTCGGTGGTCAGGGCGGCGCCGGTCGGGTAGGCGGTCGTCGCGGGGCCGCCGTTCTTGTACAGGGTGTTGGTGCCGCTGCTGTCACCGGTGCCGTCGAGGGCCCACCACTGCGGGGTGACCTGGGTGTTGGCGACGGTGACCGGTCCGACCTCCCAGGTGTAGCCGACCGACGGGTTGCCGGGGGTGGTCGGCCGGCCCCACCAGATCTCGACCGTGCCGTCGGCCTTCCTGCCCCACAGGCTCGCGTTGCCGCTTCCGGTGAGGTCGCCGTCGGAGCCGAGGGTCGGGTAGGTGTCGGTGGAGACCCAGCCGATCCGGGTGCCGACCGGTATCAGCTGGGTCAGCGTCGGGACCAGCAGCGGCTGGCCGGTGCCGTCGAGGACGGGCGCGCCCTGGTTGTCGGTCGCGGCGACGGTGCCGGTGGTGAAGGTGTAGGCGAGCAGGTCGTGCTTGGCGCCGTCGGCGGTGTCCGCGAGGTTGCGGGCCCACAGGCCCGGGTGGCCCTGCTTGGCCCAGTCGCCGGGGGTGATCAGCTCCTTGTTCTTCCACCCGGACGCGGCCAGCCGGACGGGCTTGCCCAGGGTGTTGGCGTTGGTGGCCGGGTAGTACCACAGGGCCGCGTCGGCACCGTTGTCGGTGCTCTCGACGGTGAGCAGGCCGGTCTTGTTCTTGAAGCCCAGCTTCGGGTCGAGGTCGGTGCTGACCGGGTCGCCGAGGGCGGCGATCCGCAGCGTGCCGGACCAGTCGGCGGCGTTGTAGCCGGCCGCCGTCAGCCAGGAGCAGTCCTCGGTGGAGGTCTTCACGCACTTCGGCTTGGCGATCGGCACGGACTTGTCGATGCGACCGTAGGCGCCGGTGTTCCCCGGGTTCGGGTAGACCAGCAACTCGGGGCTGCCGGGCGCGTGGACGATGACGTCGTCGATGTTGTTGCCGCCGGTCAGCGTGCCGCGGTGGGCGTACTGGACGTCGTTCCAGGACGTGCCCTTCGGCGCGTCGGCGGGGGTGGCGACGGCGGCCACCGCGGGGGCCTGGACCTTGGGGTTGCCCGGGGTGTTGTACGCCCGGAGGTAGCCGGCCTGGTCGGGCAGCAGGATGTCGGCCGAGCCGTCGCCGCTGACGTCGCCGAAGACCGGCGGCGGGCCGTCCGGGTTCCACGGCACGTAGAAGGAGTACTGGGCGACCGGCGAGAGGTTACGGGCGTTGTCCAGGACCTGGATGTACAGGACGTTGGTGCCCCAGCGGCCGGAGGTGACGGGAATGCCGTTCGCGGGGTAGTCGTTGCCGCAGGCCCAGCCGGCACCGGCGAACTGCGGGTCCCAGGACCAGCGGGCGCAGACCACGCCGGAGGAGGTGCCGCCCGGCGTCGGGTCGGCCGCGGTGAACGGCACCAGGCCCTGCTCGCCCAGGCGCTTCCGGCTGACCTGGCCGTTGCCGGACGGCGGGAAGGTGGTCGCCAGCTGCCCGTCGGTGAGCACGGTGTCGGAGTTCGGGACGGAGAGGGTCGGCGGGGTCAGGTCGACGCCGAAGTGGCAGACCGGGGTCGAGGCCGACTTCGGGGCGTAGCCGTCGTCGGCCATGGTGCCCCAGCCGTAGTAGTGGCCGTCCTTGATGACGCCGGGCTTCACCTGGAAGCTCGCGACGCCGCCGTTGGCCACCGTCGGGGTCAGGCCGCTGTCGACGTCCGCGCTGAGGTCGGCGTAGTCCCAGATGTGGGTCCACGCGGCGAGCGAACTCTGGACCGGGCTGTGGACCGTCGCGTTGAGGGACACGGCGCCGTTGAACCCGGAGGAGGAGTTCAGCCAGCCGAAGGAGCCGTTGCAGCCCTGGTTCTCGGCCCACGGCACCGAGGTGGTCGGGGCCGGCCAGACGTACGGGTTGGTCGGGGTGTCGGGGACGCGGTCGTACTCGATCTCGACGACGGCGCTGTAGTCGAGCCGCTTGAACGCCATCGCGTCGGACTCGTTGCGGGCGAACACCCCGAAGGTCATGGTGTCGCTGCCGGTGGCGTAGGTCCGGTAGGCCCAGGTCACGTCGTAGTTGAACTGGTACTTGCCGGAGCAGCCCTGCTGGCCCGCGCCGGGGACCCCGGCCTCGCCGAGCCGGCCGCCGACGACGCCCGGCGGGTTGTTCCAGGTGGTCTGGTTGCCGATCGGGCCGGTGGCGTAGAGGTCCAGGGTGTACTTGTCGGTGCAGGAGAAGGCGGCGGAGTCCGTCTCCCACATCGACATGATCGCCTTGTTGATGACGAAGCCCCGGTACCAGTGGGTGTCGAACTGGTAGTACGAGCGCTCGACGCCCTTGGTGGTCCGGTAGCCCTGGTAGCCGACGCCGGGCTTGGCGTACTGGTCACCGGTGTTGGCGACGGTCCGCCCGATGTTGGCCGTGCCCGGGTAACCGGACTGGGTCCAGGTCCAGGTGCTGGACCCGTTGCGGTCGGGGATCCAGCCCGGGTCGATGAACCACGGGCCCTGGCCCTGGCCGAGGACGGAGTCGTCGGTGGTCAGCTCGACGGCGTCGCCGCTGACGGAGACCGGCATGTCGACGACCTTGGCGCCGGCCCCGGGGCTGTCTGCGGTGCTGCGCTGCTCAGGCTTCGCCTGGGGGGCTTCGGTGGCGGAACCGCTGAGGGCGGGGGCCGACTTGGCGGCCGTCGCCGGGGTGGCGCCGGTCGAGCTGTCCCACATCTGCGGGGTGGGCGCGTGCCAGCGGGACGTGCCGTCGGCGGTGGTGGCGGTGAGGTTGCCGGCCTCGTCGGCCCGGACGGACACGCCCTTGCCCCGGGTGCCGAAGCGGACCTTCTTCAGCGCGGGGTTCTTCGCCGCTTCGGCGGTCTTGACGACCAGGACGGTGGAGAGTCCACCGAACTTGGACGTGGTCACCTTGAGGTCGACCCCGGGGGCGAC
>NZ_JBEZUT010000245.1:0-13411 GCF_040636595.1 Kitasatospora sp. NPDC036755 | reverse complement strand
TTGCCGCCGAGGCCGTTCAGCACCCCGAGCCCGGCCACCAGGTCGCCGGCGAGGGCGGTCAGCGCGGCCTGCTCCTCGCGGTACCGGCCCTCGGCCCAGGTGGTCGGCGCCGCGCCCGGGCCGGACGTCCTGGAGGTGGACGTGACGCTCCAGCGGGTGGACGCGGCCTCGCAGACGCTCACCGCGAAGATCCTCGTCCAGCCGCACGGCGCGCTGGCGCGGCCGGAGAGCCTGCTGGTCCCGGCGGGGGACGTGGTGCTGGAGACCACCTCGCTGGAACAGACCACGCTCAAGTACCCGGCCGGCCAGCAGATCGGCTCCAGCGTGGTGACCTTCAACCTCCTCGACGGGCGGGTCTCGGACTACCCGTTCGACCACTACAACGCGTACGTCGGGTTCCAGGCCACCGTCGGCGGGCAGCCGGCCCCGGTGGTGATCGGCCTGACCGAGGCCGACCCCTTCTTCGTCTTCCGGCGGGCGAACGAGGAGGACGACGGCCTCGGCGTCGTCGTGACCGAACGGATCAGCCGCTCCCGCAGCACCTTCATCCTGGCCTGGTTCATGATGGCCGCGATGTGGGCGCTGGCGCTGTCCGTGCTGGTCGCGGCCTGGCTGATCGTCCGGCAGCGGCGCGGCATCGTCTGGCCCGCCCTCGGCTGGATGGCGGCCACGCTGTTCGCCCTGGTCGGCATGCGCAACGCCGCGCCCGGCAACCCGCCGATCGGCTCGCTGCTGGACTACGCGGCGTTCTTCTGGGCGGAGCTGCTGGTCGCGGTCGGCCTGACCATGGTCGTGGTGCGCGGCGCCCGCGTCGAAGGAGGGCACAAACAGTGAGCGGGCCTCAGTACGCGTAGTCCGCGGTGACGTCCGCCGACAGGCCGAGGGCGCGCTCGGCGCGGGGCCCGCGCAGGGCGAGCAGGGTCTGGGCGAGGGCGTCCACGGCGGCCAGGTGGGCGAGCCGGCTGGCGGTGGTCTCCAGCCCGAAGACCAGGTCCTGCCCGCCGGCGACCAGGGCCAGGGTGGACGTCTCGGTCAGCGGCGAGCGGGCGTAGCTGGTGAGCGCCAGCACCTCGGCGCCGGCCTCGCGGGCCAGGCGGGCGGCGTCCACCACGCTGCGGGTGGCTCCGGTGTGGCTGACGGCCAGGCAGGCCGTGCCCGGGCCCAGCCCGGCGGCGGCCAGCTGGGCGGTGATCGGGTCGGCCGGGGCGTCCACCAGCAGGCCGAGCGCCCGCAGCCGGTACGCGAGGTCGAGGACCACCGCGCCGGACAGGCCGGCGCCGAGCAGCACCACCCGGCTCGCGTCGTCCAGCGCCGCCGCGGCCGCCCGCAGATCGGCCGCGGAGAGGGTGGCGGTGAGGCCGTCCAGGGCGGCCCGGGCGGCGCGCAGCGTCTCGGCGAGCGCCCGGGCCGCCGGGTCGTCCTCGTCGCCGGCGGGGGCGGGCGCGGCGGCGGGGGCCTGCCGGGCGGCGGCGATCTTCAGCTCCTGGTAGCCGCGGAAGCCCAGCCGCTGACAGGCCCGGACCACCGAGGAGGGGGCGGTGCCGGCCAGCGTGGCGACGTCGCTGACGCTCAGGTGCACCAGGTCGGCGCCCCGGTCGAGCACCACCTGGGCGACGCGGGCCTCGGTGCCGCGCAGCTCGCCGAGCCGGGCCCGGATCTGCGCGGCCAGCCGGGATTCCAGGGGCGTGAAATATTCGGAACGCTCTTCCATAGATTCAGGGTATCGTGGAATCCGGTTCCAGGCCCGCCGATTCCGGGCGGGCCGTTCGAGGGGAGGTCCGTGATGGTCGGAGGCGTCCCGGCGGTGCCCGTGGCCGTGCTCACGGCGGCCGTGCTGCACGCCGTCTGGAACGGGCTGGCGCACCGGATCCCGGACAAGCTGGTCGGCTTCACGCTGATCAACCTGACGTACACGGCCTGCGCGCTCGTCCTGGTGGCGCTCAACCCGCTGCCGGCGGCCGGCGCCTGGCCGTACCTGCTGGCCTCGGTCGCGGTCCAGGTGACGTCCACGGTGCTGCTGCTGCGGGCCTACCAGCTGGGGGACTTCGGCCAGATGTACCCGATCGCGCGGGGCAGCGCGCCGCTGCTGGTCGCACTCCTGTCGGCCACCCTGCTCGGCCAGCGGCTGGGCCCGGGCGAGCTGCTGGGCGTGCTGGTGATCTCCTGCGGGCTGTTCGGCCTGGCCTTCGCCCGGGGGATACCCGGGCGGGCGCAACTGCCCGCCCTCGGGGCCGCCGCCGGAACGGGCGTGATGATCGCGGTGTACACGGTGCTGGACGGCAGCGGCGTGCGGGAGTCCGGGACGGTCGGCGGCTACGTGGCCTGGCTGTTCCTGCTGCAGGGGCCGGTGCTGGCGCTGATCGTCAGGGTTCGGCGCGGCCCCGGCCTGCTCGCCGGGGCGGGCCGTGCGGTGCCGCTGGGCATCGTCGGCGGTGTGCTCTCGCTGACGGCGTACGGGCTGGTGGTCTGGGCCCAGGCCCGGGGAGACCTCGCGACGATCGCGGCGCTGCGCGAGACCAGCATCGTGATCGCCGCACTGATCGCCGCGGTGGTGTTCCGCGAGCGCCTCGGCAGGCTGCGGCTGACGGCGGCGTTCACCGTGCTGGGCGGGATAGCCGTCCTGGAACTCGCCCGGCCCTGAGCCGGCGGGTCGCGGCCGGGCTCAGGGGTGCGGGCGCGGGCGAGGTCCGGGCTCGGACCTACTCGGCGTCGGGCACGACCACCGTCAGGGAGGTCTCCTGGTGCAGGAAGCTCAGTGACTCGTAGAGGCGGCGGGCCGGGTTGCCCTCGGAGACCACCAGGGTCATGTCGGCGAGCCCGCGGGCGGCGGCGTCGCCGACGGCGCGGCGCAGCAGGTCGGCGCCGAGGCCGCGGTACCCGCGCTCCGGGTGGCGGAAGACGTCGGCGATCCAGGGGCGGCCGTCGCGGTCGGTGAGGACCAGCCCGGCGACCACCCGGTCCTCGGTGTCCACCGCGAGCAGGCTGGACGGCAGCACCGGGCCGATGACCTCGCCGGCGAGCAGCGGGAGGAGGCGCTCGGCCAGCACTTGGGCGTCCTCGCCGGGGTAGTGGTCGACGTGCTCGACGGGGAAGGCGGCCCGCCAGGCCTCGTACAGCTCCTCGGGCGCGCGGTCGCAGGGCACCGCCCGCAGGCCCTCGCGCAGCGGCGTGGCCGCCCAGTCGGCGGGCGGGGGATCGGCGCGCAGGTCACGGCGGAAGGTGTGGGCGTGCCGCAGCACCCGCGCACCGTCCGCCACCAGCTGCTGCCCGAGCCCGGGCGGACCGGAGACCACCCAGCCGGGCAGCTCGGCCCGGATGAAGCCGGCGGCGTCCGCCGACTCGTCCAGGACCTCCAGCAGGTCGGCCCAGGGGCGCCCCTCCCGTTCGTCCAGCAGGTAGCGCAGTACCGGCTTGCCGTCGGCGTCCTGCCTGACCACCCAGTCCTCGGCCATGGCCCACCCCACAATCCTGTGATCGTTCGTCGGCGGCCCATGCTCACCGAGGCCCTGCCCTCCGGCAACCGGTTATTTCCGGCCACCAGGGCGCCCGGTGCGCTGCGCCCCGCACCCCGCGCCCCGCGCCCGGCACCCCGTGCCCGGCCTTCCCGCCTCAGGCCACCACCGCGGCCCGGAGGCAGAGCACGTCCGGCAGGTGGGAGACCAGCAGTGACCAGCTCTCGCCCTCGTCCCGGCTGCCGTACACGTCGCCGGTCCGGTTGCCGAAGTAGATCCCGGCCGGGTCGGCGTCGTCGGTGCGCAGGGCGTCCCGCAGCACGATGCCGTAGTGGTCCTCGCCCGGCAGGCCCTGGGCGAGCTGCTGCCAGCTGGTGCCGCCGTCGGTGGTGCGGAAGACCCGGCAGCGGCGCCCGGGCGGGATGCGGTCGTCGGCGCCGCCGAGCGGGAAGAGGTAGGCGGTGTCGGCCCGGCGCGGGTGGGCGGCCACGGCGAAGCCGAACTCGGCGGGCAGCCCGTCCACGATCGAGCGCCAGCTGCCGCCCCAGTCGTCGCTGCGGTAGACGCCGCCGTGGTTCTGGAGGTAGAGCCGGTCCGGGTGGACGGGGTCCGGCGCGATCTTGTGCACGCACTGGCCGAACTCGGGGTACTGGCGTTCCTCCGGGAAGAACTCGGCGCGCAGGCCGGTGTTGGAGGGCTGCCAGCTGTCGCCGCCGTCCTTGCTGCGGTAGACGCCGCCGCTGGAGACGGCGACCAGCAGCCGCTGCGGGTCGCGCGGGTCGGTCAGGATGGTGTGCAGGCCCTGGCCGCCGTAGCCGGAGCCCCACTGCGGCCGCTGCGGGTGGTTCCAGAGCGGCTCGACCAGCGCGAAGGTCTCGCCGCCGTCGGTGGAGCGGAACAGCGCGGCCGGCTCGGTGCCCGCGTAGACGACGCCGGGGGCCTCCGGTCCGGCGGGCTGGAGCTGCCAGACCCGGGTGAGCGAGGCGCCGGTGGACTCGGGGAAGCGGATGGCCGGCCGCGGCGGTTCGAACCAGCTCTCGCCCAGGTCGTCGGAGCGCCAGACCGAGGGCCCCCAGTGGCTGCTGTCGGCGCCGGCCAGCACTCTGGTCCGGCCGTCGCGGCGGTCGACGGAGACGGAGTAGATCGCGTTCATCGGGAAGTGCGGCCCGCTGAACTCCCACGCCAGCCGGTCGCGGCTGCGGCCGAGAAAGAGGCCCTTCTCGGTTCCGACGGCCAACAGCACCTCGGTCATGCCTCACACCACCTGATCACGAGCACGGCCCCCCGGGACGGCCCCCGACTGCCAGTGTCCCGCCGTCCACCGGTGGTCACATCTCGCCGCGCCGGTCACCCGGGCAGCCGACGGGCGGCTTCGCCGCTCCCGCCGGTTGCCCGGGTGACCGCCCGGGGCTACCCCCGGCAGTCCTCCAGCAGCCGCAGCCAGACCTCGCTGATCGTCGGGTACGAGGGCACCGCGTGCCAGAGCCGGTCGATCGGCACCTCGCCGACCACCGCGACGGTCGCCGAGTGCAGCAGCTCGGCCACCCCGGGGCCGACCAGGCAGGCGCCGACGAGCACTTCGCGGTCCAGGTCGAAGACGACCCGGGCCCGGCCGCGGTAGTCGTCGCCGTAGAGCGAGGCCCCGGCGACGGAGCCGATCTCGTGGTCGACGGTCTTCACCCGCAGCCCGGCCGCCTCGGCGGCCGCCCGGGTCAGGCCGACGGCGGCCACCTCGGGCTGGGTGAACACCACCTGGGGCGCTCCCGCGAGGTCCGCGGACGCGGCGTGCGCGCCCCAGCGCGCGGTGTCCAGCGGGCGCCCCTGGGCGCGGGCGGCGATCGCCGCACCGGTGATCCGGGCCTGGTACTTGCCCTGGTGGGTGAGCAGCGCCCGGTGGTTGACGTCCCCGGCGGCGTAGAGCCACTCGCCGTCCACGCCGAGCACCGTGCAGCTGTCGTCCACGTCCATCCAGTCGCCCGGCTTCAGGCCGACCTGCTCCAGTCCGACGTCGGCGGTGCGCGGGGCCCGGCCGGTCGCGTACAGCACCTCGTCGACGGTCAGCGTCCCGTCGCCGTCCTGGTCGCCCCGGGCCGCGAGGGTGAGGGTCACCGGTCCGGAGCCGTCCGCCCGCTCCAGCGCGGTGACCTCGGTGCCGAAGCGCAGGTCCACCCCGGCGGCCCGCAGGCCCTCCGCGACCAGCTCGCCCGCGAACGGCTCCATCCGCGGCAGCAGCGCGTCCCCGCGTACCAGCAGCACAACCTCGGAGCCGAGCGCCCGCCAGGCGGCCGCCATCTCCACCCCGACCACCCCGCCGCCGACCACCGCCAGCCGCCCGGGGACGGTCTTCGAGGCGGTCGCCTCCCGGTTGGTCCACGGGTGGGCGTCGGTGAGCCCGGGTACGTGCGCGGGCAGGACGGGGCGGCTGCCGGTGCACACGACGACGGCGTGCCGGGCGGTGAGCACCCGCTCGCTGCCGTCCTCGGCCTCCACCGTCACCGTCCGCACCCCGGCCAGTCGGCCGTGGCCGCGCACCAGCTCGATGCCGGTGTCCCGCAGCCACTGCACCTGGCCGTCGTCCTTCCAGTCGGAGGCGAAGGAGTCGCGCCGGGCCAGCACCGCGGCCGGGTCCAGTCGCCGGTCGCCGACCGCCTCCCGGGAGCCCGCCACCGCGCGGGCGTCGGCCAGCGCGGCCACCGGCCGCAGCAGCGCCTTGCTGGGCATGCAGGCCCAGTACGAGCACTCGCCGCCGACCAGCTCGGCCTCCACGATCACGGTGCGCAGCCCGGCGGCGACCGTCCGGTCGGCCACGTTCTCGCCGGTCGGACCGGCTCCCAGGACGATGACGTCGTACTCCTCGGCGGTGCTGGTCATGCCCTGTCCTCCGTGGTCTCGATGGCCGCCCCGGCCCGCCGGGCGGGGGTGGCGGGCGTGTGCTCGCGGATGCGGATGCGGAGCGGCTGGAGCGGCCGGGCGTGCCGGGCCCGGTTCCGGTCGCCGGTCGGGGCGGCCTCGCGGGGGAGCGTGCTGCGGCCGCCTCCGGCTCCGTACCCGAGCCTGGCCCGGACCACCCGTCGCGGCCACTTCGCGTGCTCGCCGCGCGCCTGCGGGGCGAGCGGGGTGAGCGGGGCGCGGGGGCCGGACGGCCCCGGACCGTGGCCCGGCCGGAACTCCGGCACGGTGTCCGGCGGTTCGGTACGGCTGGGCTGCTCGGGCACGGGTCCTCGCTCGTCGCTCGGGTACGGCGTGGGCCCCATCCTGCCCGTCCGCGCGCGGTTGCGCGACGGACGGACACGCGGAGGGCGTCGTCGGGCGAACGGCCGGGCACTGTCGGGACAGGGCCCGGCTGGAGCCGAGGGCATGGAGCCGAGGGCATGGAGCCGGCGGGCCGACCGGGCCCGCCCGGTGCCCGCGCAGTGCCCGGGCGGCTCAGAGCGCGGCGAGCTCCGCCAGCAGCGCCGCCGTGTCGGCCGGGCGGGAGAACATCGGCCAGTGCCCGGTGGGCAGCTCGCGCAGCTCCCAGTTCGGCCCGGACATCCCGGCGAAGTACGGGTGACCGGCGGCGATCAGCTCGCGCACCTGGGCGAGCGGGAAGGAGCAGGAGACCAGCGCCTGCGGCAGCGCGGCCCCGGCGCCGGTCAGCCGCAGCGGGTCCCGGAAGGCCCCGGCCGGATGCGGGGTGGCCCGGGCGCGGACGCGTGCCAGGGCGGCCTCGTCCAGGCCCGCCGTGCTGGTGCCCTGCTCGGCCAGGTACTCCCAGGACGGTAGGGGGAGCCGGCCGTCGACCACCGAGGCCTCGGCGGTCTCCCGGTAGCCGGGCTGCCAGAGGTCGCGGACCGCGATGCCGTCGGCGAGCGGACCGCTGTCCAGGTAGACCACCCGGCGGATCCGCTCCGGCATCCGGTCCGCGAGCCCGCCCACCGGGGCGGTGGCGCCGCTGTGCGCGACCAGGACGACGTCCGACAGGTCCTCCCGGACCAGCAGGTCCGTGAGGTCGGCGATGTGCTCCTCCAGGCCGAACTCGCCCTCCTCGGAGGCTCGTTCGGCCACTCCGGGCAGGCTGACGGCGTACACGCGGTGCCCGGCCTCGCGCAGCGGCGCGGCCACCTCGTCCCAGGCCCAGGCGCCGATCCAGAACCCGGGGACCAGTACGAACGTGCTCATGGCGGATCACTCCATTCGTCGGGGGATGGCGGGGGAGGCACACCGGGCCGCGGAGGCCTCGACCGGCCCGCGGGGGGCTCCGCCGCGGTGGGGCCTCCTCCACCGCCGACTCTAGGATCGGATCAGGACAGAAGTCGCCCGGATTTCCTCCGCCCCGCCGCCGGGCATCCCGAAGGGCGGCGTGGAGACGGAAAGGAGCGCGCGGTGGAACACCCGGTCAGCCGCGTCCTCGCCCTGCTGGAACTGCTCCAGGACCGCCCCGGCCTGACCGGCGCCGAACTGGCCGCCCGGCTCGACGTGGACGAGCGCACCGTCCGCCGCTACGTCGCCCGGCTGGCCGACCTCGGCATCCCCGTCCAGGCCGACCGCGGCCGTTACGGGGGCTACCGGCTGCGCCCCGGTTACCGGCTGCCGCCGCTGATGCTCAACCCGGACGAGGCGGCCTCCGTCGTGCTCGGCCTGCTGGCCGGTCGCAGCTCCGGCCTGTCGGTGGGGGAGGGGGCGACCGAGACCGCCCTCGCCAAGATCCAGCGGGTGCTGCCGCCGCCGCTGCGGGACCGGGTCTCCGCCGTCGAGCAGACCCTCGGCCTCACCGCCGTCCCCGCCGCCGGCCCCGGCCCGGCCGCCGCCGCGCTGTTCACCCTGGCCGAGGCCGCCCGCCGGCGGCGCCGGGTGCGGCTCGCCTACCGGGACCGCGAGGACCGGCCCAGCGAGCGCGAGTTCGACCCGTACGGGCTGGTCTTCCACTCCGGACGCTGGTACACCACCGGGCTCGACCACCGCAGCGGCGAGTCGCGCACCTTCCGGCTGGACCGGATCACCCGGGTCGAGCAGGGCCAGGTGGGCTTCGAGCCGCCGGAGGACTTCGATCCGGTCCAGCGGGTGGTGGAGTCCCTGGCCGGGGCGCCCTGGCGGCACCGGGTGGAGGTGGAGCTGGAGACCACGCTCGCCGAGGCCCGCCGCCGGCTGCCGCCCGCCGCCGGGACGCTCACCGCCCTCGCCGGGGACCGGGTGCTGCTGCGGGCCCGGGCGCAGAACCTCGACGGCGTCGCGGTGCTGCTGGCCGGTCTCGGGTGGCCGTTCACCGTCCGGGAGCCCGCCGCCCTGCGCGCCGAGGTGCGGGCGTTCGCGGCCAGGCTCGCCGCCTGGGGCGCCGAACCGGAGTGACGGCGGGCGCAGCGGGTGCCGGAGGCGGGCGCGGTGCCGGGCCCGGGGGTGCGCCCGGAGGCGGCAGGTGGCGGGCCGCGGGCACGGCGAGGGCCCGGGGAGACGGTGCTCCCCGGGCCCTCGGGCGCCGGTACCGGGCCGGGATCAGGCCTGGCCGCCGGCCGCCTTCTCCTCGGCGACCTTGCGCTTCACCTCGGTCATGTCCAGGTTGCGGGCCTGGCCGATCAGGTCCTCGAACACCGCCTCCGGCAGCGCTCCGGGCTGCGAGAAGACGACCACGCCCTCGCGGATGATCGCCAGTGTGGGGATCGACCGGATGTCGAACGCGGCGGCCAGCTCCTGCTGGGCCTCCGTGTCCACCTTGGTGAAGACCAGGTCCGGGTGGCGCTCGGCCGCCTTCTCGTACACCGGGGCGAACTGGCGGCACGGCCCGCACCACCCGGCCCAGAAGTCGATGAAGACGAAGTCCTTGCCCTCCGGGCCCGGGACGATGTCGTCGAAGTTCTCCTTGGTCAGCTCGACCGTGCTGCTCATCTCGTGATTCCTTCCCTTCCGGAGGTGGCGGTTCAGGCCATGTGCCCGCCACAACGGTCCCGGTCGGCGGGGTATTCCGAGGTGGTTCCCGGGGCGTTTCCCGAGGTGGTCCCGGTTCCTCCCGGTGCCCCGGTTGAGCAGCAGGCGGTCCCCGCACGTACTGCGGGGTGTCCGGTCCGTCCCGACCCCTTCCCCCGCGGGAGGCACCCCATGCGCAGCACACACCGCACCCGCCGCACACACCGCACCCGCCGGACCGTCGCGCTGACCGCGTCCGGCGTCGCGGCGGCCGCCCTGATCGCCGGCTGCGGCGCGTCGGGCGGCTCGTCGCACCCGTCGAGCGGTCCGAGCGCCCCGGCGGGCGTCACCATGCAGACCGCCCAGGACCCCAAGCTGGGCACCATCGTCACCGACGGCGCCGGGTTCACGCTGTACCGCTTCGACCAGGACCGGAACAGTCCGCCCGAGTCCTACTGCAACGGCGGCTGCGCCACCGTCTGGCCGCCCGAGCACGCCGACGGCAACGTCACGGTGAAGGGCATCGACAGCAAGCTGGTCGGCACCGTCACCCGCGACGACGGCACCAAGCAGGTCACCCTGAACGGCTGGCCGGCCTACCGCTACTCGCCGGACGCCAAGCCCGGCGACACCAAGGGCCAGGGCGTCGGCGGCACCTGGTTCGCGCTGACCCCGACCGGCGGCAAGGCCGGCGTCGCGGCCGGCTCCACCCCGATGCCCGGCACCCCGATGCCCGGCACCCCGGGCTACTGACCGGTTCCGACCGTCCTCGACCGGGAGGCCCGGGTGCGCGACGATGAAGTGGTGACCGAGGAGCACCCCGTCGGCCGCGCCGGTGGTCGTGCCGGCGGCCGCGACACGGGGGCGGCGGACGAGGAACTGATGCGCGCCCTGTACCGGGAGCACGCCGGCCCGCTGTTCGGGTTCGTGCTCCACCTGGTCGCCGGGGACCGGCAGCGGGCCGAGGACGTCGTGCAGGAGACGCTGGTCCGGGCCTGGCGCAACATCCACCGGCTCGACCCGGAGGCCGGCTCGCTGCGGCCCTGGCTGGTCACGGTCGCCCGGCGGATCGTGATCGACGGCCACCGCGGCGCCCTGGCCCGGCCCCGGGAGGTGGACGCCTCGGCGCTGGAGCAGCTGCCCGCCGAGGACGAGACCGACCGGGCGCTGCGGATGATGACGGTCGCGGACGCGCTCGGCGACCTCTCGCCCACGCACCGGGAGATCATCGTCGAGACCTACCTGAAGGGCCGTACGGCCAAGGAGGCGGCCGCCGTCCTCGGCATCCCGGCCGGGACGGTCCGCTCGCGGGTGTTCTACGCGCTGCGCGCGCTCAGGATCGCACTGGAGGAACGGGGAGTGACATCGTGACCAGGCACCCCGACCCCGACCGGATGCCCGACCCCGACTGGACGCCAGACCCCGACCGGATGCCCGACCCCGACCGGCCCCCCGGCCTGCCCCGCGACGCCTCCACCGGCCCGGCGCACACCGACGTCGGCGCGTACGTCCTCGGCCTGCTGGAGCCCGCCGAGCGCGCCGCCTTCGAGCGGCACCTCGCCGACTGCCCGCAGTGCGCCGAGCAGGTGGCCGAACTGGGCCCCGTGGAGCCGCTGTTGGCCGAGTACGCGGCCACCGCGCGGGCGGCCGGAACGGACCCGGCCGGTCCCGCCCCGCAGCCGGATCCGCGGCTGCTGGACCGGCTGGTCGCCGAGGTCGCCACCACCCGGCGGCGGGGCCGGGTCCGGCGGCTGGTGCTGGCCCTGGCCGCGACCGCGATGGTGGCGGCCGGCCCCGCCGTCACCGCCGCGGTGCTCACCGCCGACCACGCGCCCGCCGTGGTCGCGGCGGCCGAGCAGTTCAGCGCCACCGACCCGAGCACCGGCGCGCACGCCACCGTCGGCCTGGACGGCACCACCTGGGGCACCCGGGTCGGCCTGCAACTCTCCGGTGTCCACGGCCCGTTGACCTGCAGTCTGGTCGCCGTCTCGCGCACCGGCGAGCAGCAGACCGTCACCACCTGGTCCGTCCCGGCGGGCGGCTACGGACGTGCGGACGGCACGGTGCGCACCACCGGCGGCACGGCGTTCCGGCCGGGCGACATCGACCACTTCGAGGTCAGGGTGCAGAGCGGCGGCGCCCTCCTGGTCGTGGTCCCGGCGCACCACGGCTGAGGGTCCCGGTGGACCGGGTGCGTCACGGGCGGGCGTCGGTCAGTCGGCCGGCCTGTGCCGCGATCCGGGTCAGGACGCGTCCGCAGTGGCGGGCGAAGGCGCGTTGGGCGAGGGGCAGCAGGGGGCCCGCGAGGCGGGCGTACCAGGCGACGGGGCGACTGAAGGCGGTGACGGAGAACCGGACCGCGCCGTCCGGGGCGAGTTCGACCAGGAAGGTCTCCTCGCCCCGGGCGAGGTGCCCGGCCCTGGTGCCGTAGGTGAAGCCGTACCGGTCCGGGCCGTCGACCGCGGCCAGGACCCGGTTGGGGGCGCCGGCCCGCAGCGGGCCGAGGCCGATGGCGCAGCGCACAGCGACACCGGGGGCGGCCCGGTCGGCCGTGGCGTCGATCCGGACGCCGGCGAGCCGGTGCATCCGCCAGTCGAGCAGGGCGGCGCCGGCGGCCTCCAGTGCGGGGCGGCCGTGGCCGATGAGCGCGCTGTGCCGCAGGTGGTTGTAGCCGGCGGGCAGTTCGCCGGTGCGGCTGGCGCCCTGCTCGGGGTAGCTGTAGTCGTTCATCGGGCGGTCCTTCCCGGGCCGGTTCGGTCCGCGGCGATCCGGCGCCAGGCGAGCAGGGCGCAGAGCGCGAAGCCGAGCGCGTTGCCGACGCCGTGGGTGGCGGCCATCCAGGCCAGGGTGGGGTGGGGGAGTCCGGCGGCCCGGCCGAGCGCCCACCACAGGGCGAGCAGCATGGTGAGCGCGAGGACGGCCGAGGAGACGGCGAGCAGCCGGGCGGTGGCGGGGTCGGTGCCGCGGGGGCGCAGTTCGCGCCAGGTGACCAGGCCGACCAGCCACATGCCGGTGGTGAGGACGGCGGCTCCGGCGAACTGCCACCAGTCGCCGAGGAAGTACCCGGCCAGGACGAGCAGGGTGCCCGCCGGGACGCTGAGCGCGGCGCAGCGGGCCGCGGCCGAGCCCGGGCGGGCGGCGCGGCAGACCAGTCCGGCGACCAGGGCGGCGGTGAACCCGGCGTAGTGGAAGTGCGGGACGGTGAGGGCCAGGATGTGCGGTTCGAAGCCGAACAGCGGGTAGCCGGAGCGCTCGGCGACGAGTGCGGTGCCGGCCACCGAGGGCGCGGCGAGTGCGGTGAGCACCGCGACCTCGGCGGGGGCGAGGGAGCGGGTGCGGGCCAGTCGCAGCGGTGCGCGCAGGGCGACGGCCAGGGTGCCGAGCGCGTAGAGCGCCGCGCAGCCGGTGGCGAGGCCGCCGCGCGGCAGCCAGAGCGAGAGCGCGCCGGGTACCGCGGCGAGCGGCCAGAGCCGGCGGACCCGGGCCAGGCCGGGTTCGCCGACCAGGGCGAGGCCGAGCGGGACGACGGCGCCCATGCCGAGCAGGATCAGTAGGTCGACCAGTTCCGTGGTGCCCTTCCCCATGGTGGGCACACCCCCCTTGAACGCGTTCAAATGCTTTCGCCGCCGACTCTACGCGGCCGTGTTGAACGCGTTCAACTTGCCCTCGGGGTCGTGCCCGGCCCGGCCGGCCTGGTGTTCACGGTGGGTGCGGCGCACTCTGGAGGGGTAACCGATGGAGGTGATCCGCCATGCAGACTCTGGTCGGTTGGCACATCGAGATGGAGTTCCGCGAAGAGGGGGCGCGGACCAGCGCCGCCGCGCTGCTGAGGCTCGGCGACGGGAGTGAACTGCGCGCCCACGGCTACAGCAGCCGTCACCCCTCGGACCCGGAACAGCTGAGGGTCGGCGAGGAGATCGCGGGCGCGCGGGCGCTCAACGAGCTCGCCTCGCAGCTGCTCACCAAGGCCCACGGCGAGATCCAGGAGGTCAGCCCGGTCCCGACCCACCCCCTGGCCTGACGGGCCCCCGCGGCCTGCCGTCGGCCCCGGCGACCGGCTGCCCGCCGCCGTGAGCGGC
>NZ_JBEZUT010000244.1:0-13416 GCF_040636595.1 Kitasatospora sp. NPDC036755 | reverse complement strand
GGGCCGCGCGCCCGGCGCGAACGAGGTGGTGCTGGACGCGGAGACGGCGCGCGCCGCCAAGCTCGCGCCCGGCGCGAGCATCACGCTCACCGCGCCCGGCGGCGCCGCGAGCTACCGGGTCTCCGGCCTGGCCGCCGCCCAGCAGGCCGGCCCCACCGCCTGGTTCGCCGACGCCACCGCCGACCGGCTCTCCGGCCACCCCGGCCGGATCGACGCCGTCGCCGTGCAGCCCCGCGAGGGGCTGAGCCCCGGCGCGCTCGCCGCGCAGGTCCGCCAGGCCGTCGGCGACGACGCCAGGGTCTTCACCGGGGACGACCGGAGCGAGGTCGAGCAACCCGCCCTCGGCGACGCCCGCACCCTGCTGGTGGGCATCGGCGGCAGCTTCGGCGGCTACGCGGCCATGACCGCGATCTTCGTGGTGATGAGCACCGTCGCCCTCGCCACCGGCCAGCGCGCCCGAGAGTTCGCCCTGCTGCGCGCCATCGGCGCGACCCCGCGCCAGATCCGCCGCACCATCGCCACCGAGGCGGTGCTGGTCGCGCCGCTCGCCGCGGCGCTCGGCGCGCTGCCCGGGATCGCCCTCGCCCGCTGGTGGTTCGACCAGCTGGTCGAGCGCGGCGCCGTCCCCGCGGGCGTCCGGCTGGACGTCGGCCCACTGCCGATGCTCGCCGCCGTCCTCGTCTGCACCCTCTCCGCGCTGGCGGCGGGGTCCCTGGCCGCCCGCCGGCCGTCCCGGATGCGCGCCGCCCAGGCGCTCGGCGAGGCCGCCGTCGAACCGCCCCGCCCGGGCCGGGTGCGTACCGCCTTCGGACTGGTCTTCGTCGCGGGGGGCTGCGCGGCCGCCGTCGTCGCCACCGCCCTCGACGGCGCCAAGGCCGCCCAGACCGCGCTCGGCGTGGTGATGTGCTTCATGCTGGCCGTCGCCCTGCTCGGCCCCTCGCTGGCCCGGGCGGCCGCCGTGGTGCTGGGCGCCCCGCTACGGGCCGGCGGCGCGCCCGGCTCGCTGGCCGCCGACAACACCCGTGCCAACGCCCGCCGACTGGCCTCCGCGATCACCCCGATCGTCCTGGTCACCGCCTTCTGCGGCACCCTGCTGATCCTCCAGAGCACCGTGCGCCACACCGCCGGCGAGAACGTCAGGGCCGGCGTCACCGCCGACCACGTCATCGGCACCACCGGCCCCGGTCTGCCCGCAGGGACGGCCGAGCGCGCGGCCCGGGTGCCCGGGGTGGACGCCGCCGTCGGCGTGCTGCGCACCGGCGTCGTCATCAAGGCCGGCGGCCTGCTGGGCTCCGCGCCCGTGCTGGGCGTCGACGGGGACCCGGCCGGGCTGCCGAAGGTGCTCGACCTGGGCGTGCGCAGCGGCACGCTCGCCGACCTCGGCCGCGGCCCCGACACCATCGCGCTGAGCTCCTCCCTGGCCGACCAGTTCGGCGCGAAGGTCGGGGGCCAGGTCCCGCTCTGGCTCGGCGACGGCACCGCCGTACGGCCCACCGTGGTCGCGGTGTACGACCGCGGGCTCGGCGTCGGCCAGGCGCTGCTGCCGCGGGCCGCGGTGGCCGCGCACGTCACCGCCGGGTACGACAGCCAGGTGCTGGTCGCCGACGCCCCGGGCGCCGACCCGGCGGCGGTGGCCGCCGGGCTGGGCGCCCTGCCCGGGGCCGCGGTCACCGACCGGGCCGGGTTCGTCGCCCAGGCGGACAAGAGCCTGGAGCTGAACGGCTGGGCCAACACCGTGATGGCCGCGGTGCTCGGCGGGTTCGCCGCCGTCAGCGCCGCCAACACCCTGGTGATGACGGTGCTGGACCGGCGCCGCGAGGTCGCGCTGCTGCGGCTGGCCGGCACCACCCGGCGCCAGGTGCGCGGCATGATGCGCTGGGAGGCGCTGCTGGTGGCCTCGACCGGGCTGGCGGTCGGCGCGGCGATCGCCGGGGTCACCCTGGTGCCGGTCACCCGGGGCGTGGCCAACGCCGCCCCGTACGTCCCGCCGATGCTCGCCCTGCCGCTGGCCGTCGGAGCCGTGCTGCTCTGCCTCGCGGCGACCGGGGTGCCGGTCCGGGCCCTGCTGCGGACCCGGCCGGCGACGCTCGGCGCGGCGCGGCAGTAGCGGGATCCGGCCACCGGCCGGGGCGGCGGAGGCCCCGGCCGGTGGCGGATCGTGACCGGCCCCGGAGGGGCGCACTCAAGGACGGCTTGAGGGCGCCCCTCCTTCGGGTGAGAACGACGGCCCGAGCGGGCGGCATCGGGGCCGCATGATAGTCCAACGACCATTATTGAGGCTGATGGTGACGTCGGATCAGTTACGCTCTCGCCGCACCCCGCCGGACCGTCGACGCAGAGAGTAGCCCGACATGAGCAGTCCTCCTGCCGCCCCCGCCCCCCGCTGGCCGCTGATCCTGCTGCGCACCTCCACCACCCTGCTGACCCTGCTGGCACTGCTCCAGGTCATGCTGGCCGGCAGCTTCCTCAACGGCACCTACGACTCCCTCAAGGACCACGAGGGCAACGCGATGATGCTGGGCACCCTGGTGGTGGTCCAGCTGGCGGTGGCCGCCGCCGTCCGGTGGCCCGGCCGGGGCCCGCTCTGGCCGCTGTGGACCACCGCCCTGCTCACCGTCGCCGTCATCGGCCAGATCGCCGCCGGCTACGCCCGGGCGCTCGGCGTGCACGTCACGCTCGGCGTGCTGCTGGTCAGCGGCGTGCTGTTCGGCCTGGTCGGCGCCTGGCGGCTGCCGCTGCCCGCCCGGGACGCCGGGATCGTCGCCGGCCCGGACGGCAGCGGACGGCTGCCGCGCCCCGGCGGCCCGGTCGAGGTGTCCCGGTGAACCGGCGCCGGTTCCTGGGCATCGGCGCCTCCGTCCTCGGCGCGGGCGCCCTGGCCGCCGTCGCCGTCCCCTCCGCCGCCCGGCTGCTCGCCGAGGGCCGGCCCGGGCAGCTGCTGAGCAGCGAACTCGACCTGCCGGAGGCCTTCCTGGCCGCGCTGCCGGTGCCGACCGTACTGCAGCCCGTGCGCACCGACGGGACGGGCGACCACTACGAGATCACCCAGCGGGTCGCCCAGCTGGAGATCCTGCCCGGGGTGAAGACGGAGGCCTGGACGTACGGCGGCAGCTTCCCCGGGCCGACCGTGGTCACCCGCTCGGGGCGGACGGCCGTGGTCACGCACCGCAACGAGCTGCCGGTGCCCTCCGTCACCCACCTGCACGGCGGCCACACCCCGGCCGACAGCGACGGCTACCCGGTGGACCTGCTGCTGCCGGTGGGCACCTCGGCGGACGCCGCCGAGCGGGCCGGCCACATGGCGGGCATGCCGGGGATGCCGGGCATGCCGGGGATGCGTCACGCGGCGGGCACGACCGCCACCGGCGAGCGCACGTACACGTATCCCGGCAAGCAGCGCGCCGCCACCCTCTGGTACCACGACCACCGGATGGGCTTCACCGGCCCCGGCGTCTGGCGCGGACTGGCCGGCTTCCACCTCGTGCACGACGACGAGGAGGCCGCGCTGCCGCTGCCGCGCGGCGAGCGCGACCTGCCGCTGATGATCACCGACCGCTCCTTCGCCGCCGACGGCTCCTTCCGCTACCCCGCCACCGACCCCCAGCTCGCCGAGCCGGGCGTCACCGCCGCCTACGCCAACGGCGTGCTCGGCGACGTCATCCTGGTCAACGGCGCGCCCTGGCCCCGGCTGGACGTCGACCGGCTCCGCTACCGGCTGCGGCTGCTGAACGCCTCCAACGCCCGGCTCTACCGGCTCGAACTCGACCCGCAGCCCGCCGGCGGCGGTGCCCTGGTCCAGATCGGCTCCGACGGCGGCCTGCTCGCCGCCCCGGTCCGGCACGACGGGATCGAGATCGCCCCCGCCGAACGCTTCGACGTCGTGGTCGACTTCTCCCGCTACGCACCCGGCACCCAGGTCCGGCTGGTCAACCGCTTCGGCAGCGGACGGACGGCCGAGGTGATGCGCTTCGACGTCACCGCGAAGCAGGTCACCGACGACGCGACGGTGCCCGACCGGCTCGCCACCGTCGAGACCCTGGACGCCTCCTCCGCCACCACCACCCGCGACTTCACCTTCCGGCGCAGCCGCGGCGACGGCTGGACCATCAACGGCGTCCCGTACGAACCCGGCCGGACCATCGCCACACCCGCCCTCGGCGCGGTCGAACTCTGGCGCTTCTCCACCGACCTCCACCACCCGGTCCACGTCCACCTGGACCACTTCCAGGTGATCGGCCGCAACGGCGCGGACCCCGGGCCGTACGACGCGGGCTGGAAGGACACCGTGGACCTGCGCCCGGCCGAGGCCGTGGAGGTACTGGTGCGCTTCACCGACTACACGGGCGCGTACATGCTGCACTGCCACAACCTGGAGCACGAGGACATGGCGATGATGGCGGACTTCACGGTGCGCTGAGCGCGCACGGCACCGCTCGGACCGGCACCGTCCGGACCGGCACCGCTCGGACCGGCACCGTCCGGGCGGGAATCACCCGGCCGGAATCACCCGGACGGCGGAGTGCCGGTGGGCGCGCGCTGCGCCCTCCGGCACTCCTGTCTAACGTGCGGAGGAGCAGTCGCCGACGGACGGAGCCGCCGCATGTCCACCCCCGCCGAACGCCGCCGGCGCGGCCGGGCCGCCCGGGACCGCGTCTCCCGCTCCGCCCACGGCCGGTGGATCCCCGCCGCCGACCGGCCCGACCCGCTCGGCGTGCTGGAACGGCAGTGCGAGGACCGGGTCGCCGAGCTGCTGCCGATCCGCCGCGGGCGGATGGCCGAGAGCCCGTTCGCCTACCTGCGCGGCGCCGCCGCCGTGCAGGCGGCCGACCTCGGCGCCCTCCCCGACACCGGGATCACCGTCCAACTCTGCGGCGACGCCCACCTGTTGAACTTCGGCGTGTACGCCTCGCCGGAACGCGCGCTGCTCTTCGACGTCAACGACTTCGACGAGACCCACCCCGGCCCCTTCGAGTGGGACGTCAAACGGCTCGCCGCCAGCGTCGCCGTCGCCGCCCGGGACAACCGCCAGGACGAGGAGCAGGTACGCCGGGCCGCGCTCGCCGCCGTCCAGGGCTACGCCGGCGCCGTCCGGCGACTGGCCGGAATGGGTGAACTCGACGTCTGGTACGCCCGGGTGGACACCGCCGACCTGCCGGCCCTGCTGCGCAAGCCGGGGCAGCGCCGACGGGCCGAGGCCGACCTCGCCCGAGCCCGCGGCCGCACCAGCCTCCAGGCGCTCGGCAAGCTCACCGAGGAACGGGACGGACGGTGCCGGATCATCAGCGCGCCGCCGCTCATCGAACCGCTGGACCGGAACGGACTGCGCGGCATCGGCAAGGTGTTCGCCGACTACCGGGCGAGCCTCCCGGAGGAGCGCCGGGTGCTGCTGGACCGCTACCGCTTCGTCGAGGCGGCGACCAAGGTGGTCGGCGTGGGCAGCGTCGGCACCCGCTGCTTCATCGTGCTGCTGGAGGGCCAGGGCGGCAACGACCCGCTGTTCCTCCAACTCAAGGAGGCCGGCCGCTCGGTGCTGGAAGAGCACCTGCCGCCGCTGCGGGCGGAGGCGAGGGTGGCCGCCGAGGTGGCCGCCCACCACGGCGGCCACCGGGTCGTCACCGGACAGCACCTGATGCAGGCCGCCAGCGACATCTTCCTCGGCTGGACCACCGGCCCGGCCGGGCGTCACTTCTACGGCCGCCAACTGCGCGACATGAAGGGCTCGACGGACATCACCGCCCTCCGCCCCTCCGGCCTGCGTAGCTACGCCGACCTCTGCGGCCGCACCCTCGCCCGCGCCCACGCCCGCACCGGCGACCGCCTCGCCATCGCGGGCTACCTCGGCCGCGCGGACACCTTCGTCGAGGCCGTCGCCGACTTCGCCCTGCGCTACGCCGACCGGACGGCCGCCGACCACGGCGACCTGGTGGCGGCGATCGCGGACGGCCGGCTGGCGGCGACCCCGGGCGTGTGACGCCGGGCGTGCGAACGCCGGGGTGTGAACCCGGCGTTCGCACACCCCGGCGTTCCGGTGGGGCGCGACTGCTGGACGTGCGCCACCGCGGGCGCCGCCCCGTTCGGCGGGCGGGAGGCCGTGTTCGCCGCCCCACCTCGCGCGTCCGTGGCGGGGGCCGTGGCGGGGGCTCGTGCGGCGCGGGGCGCGGGACTTCAGCGGCGGGATCGGGCAGTTGGGTCAGCCGAGTCCGCGCACCAGGGGGAGGTGCACCGGCCTCGGGACTGGTGAGGTCGCATGTTGATGTGTCGCGTATTCGTTGCCGTGTCGCGGATGAGATCACCGCGAGTGAGGCGGGGGAAACGCTGAATCAGCTGGTGCGGTTGGCGGGCGATCTCGCTTCGCGGGCGTCGATGAGTTCGTCCAGGTGTGCCTTTGCCCAGGCGCGTGCCGCGTCCAGCAGGTCAAGGAGACTCCGGCCGAGCGAGGTCAGTTCGTACTCGACGTGCCGGGCGGGTCCCGCATGGACCGTTCGGACGATGAAGCCGTCACGCTCCAGCGCCCGGAGTGACTGTGTGAGCACCTTGGGCGTGATGTTCCGCAGGGGGACCCGCAGTTCAGAGAACCGTCGGGGGCCGCCCACGAGGCACTGGATGATCATTCCTGCCCATTTGTCCCCCACGCGGATCGGCACCAGGTCAGAGGGGCAGAGCGGGTCGAACATCTCCGGGTCCAGGGGCTTGGTCACGGAGGCATCGTAGTGCGGTATCCAGGAGGTAACCATGAGTGCGGCTACCTTGCTCAGGCACGTCGAAAGGCAGAGCTTCTTGAGAGGCGGGGCGGGCAGTCCATGAGCGAGATCATTGTTTTCGGGGCAGGCGGGCGCGCCGGGCGGGCAGTTGTCGGCGAGGCCCTCCACCGGGGGCACCACGTCACCGCTGTCGTTCGGAACCCGGCCAAGTACCAGGACCTTGAAGGCGCGGGAGTTCGCATCCTGACCGGTGATGTCACCAACGCCGACGCTGTTGCCGATCTCGCGGCCGGGCACGACGCCGCGATCATGGCCGCCTACGATGCCGGCGCCCAGCCCGACGTCTTCTTCACAGCCGCTGCCCACGCTCTCGTCGATGGGCTGGCGCGAGCGGGTGTGGGACGGTTGGTTGCCGTCGGCCTGGCGGCAACACTTGAGACCGGCGACGGGATGCCTTTGATGGACACCCCGGGCTTTCCGCAGGAATACCGGCCCTTCTGCCTCGCTCATGCGGCCGGGACAGCTGTGCTGCGTGCCTCGGTGACCGCTCTGGACTGGCTGATCGTCAGCCCGGCCGGCGACTTCGATGAAGCCGGGGCGGGCTCCGGCCGGTACTCCATGGCCGGCGTCAACATGGCCAGCCGCATCTCCCACGGTGACTTCGCGCTCGCCCTGCTCGACGAGATCGACGCCCCTCGTCACCACCGCATGCACGTCGGCGTCGAAGGGGCATGACGGAAGCAGGCGGGCGGCTCCAGAGGCCGCCGAGCGAGTAGGGCTGAGTCACTTCGAGTGGTCACGGGGGGTACCGGATCGCCGGATCCGGACCTTCGGGGCCGGCGCTGAACCGCGCCATGTCCGCCTTCAGGAAACCGGTCGTCGGGTCATCGCTCACCCCGCACCTCGGCGGACCGGATCACCGGCCGTCAAAAAGTCTGACAGCAACACCGGTTTCCCGTTCCTCTCCTGCCGGTACCCCAACCAGCTTCGACCAGAAGGGCTCTGATGATTCATCAGTTCTTCTCGCCCCGGCGCCGAAGCGCCGCGATCGGCAGGGTGGCGGCGACCAGCAGGCCGCTCGCCCAGAACGGCCCGAGGCCGCCGGCCGCCGTGCCGAGGGTGGCGGCGGCGAGCAGCGGGCCCGCGGTGGCGCCGAGGTTGAGCGCGGCGGTCGCGCAGGCGCCGGCCAGGGTGGGGGCGCCCGCCGCCTCGTACAGCACCCGGGTGATCAGCGTGCCGCCGACCGCGAAGGACAGCGCGCCCAGCAGGAACACCAGCGGCAGCAGGGCGGCCGGAGCGTGTGCCAGGAGGGCCAGCGCGGGCCAGCCCGCGAGGAGCAGCGGGCCGCCGACAGCGAGGAGCCGGCCGGGGTGCCGGTCCGCGAGCCGTCCGGCGACGGTGACGCCGGCGAACGACCCGGCCCCGAACAGCACCAGCGCGACCGGTACCCACAGCCTCCCCAGGCCGGCCGGGCCGGTCACCACGGGGGCGAGGAAGGTGAAGCCGCCGAAGGTCGCCGCGTTCACCAGGGCGGCGAGCAGCATCGCGCGGAGCAGCGGCGGTCGGCGCAGCTCGGCGAGCTCCGCGCGCAGCGCCGGTGCGGCGGGGTGGTCGGCCGAACCACCGTGCGGCGCCAGGCCCTTGGCGATGCCAGCGGCGGCCGGCAGGCAGAGCAGCGCGACGGCCCAGAACGCGGCGCGCCACCCGAACAGCGCGCCCAGCACGGCCCCGCCCGGGACACCGGCGACCGTCGCCACCGTCGTCCCGGACAGCAGCACGGCCAGGGCCCGCCCCTTGCGGTCGGCCGGGACCAGCGCGGCGGCGGTGGTCAGGGCCACGGCCAGGAACCCGGCGTAGGCGAACGCGGCGGCCACCCGGGTGGCCAGCAGTACCGGGAAGCTCGCGGTGACGGCCCCGACGGCGTGCGCCGCCGCGAAGGCCAGGACGAACCCGAGCAGGCTGCCGCGCCCGGGCCGGCCGCGGACCAGCCCGGCCATCAGCGGCGCGCCGACCGCCATCCCGACCGCGAAGGCCGAGGTGAGCCCGCCGGCCGTACCGACGGGGACGCCGAGGTCGGCGGCGAGACCGGGCAGCAGCCCGGCGAGCATGAACTCCGAGGTGCCCATGGCGAACACGGCCAGGGCGAGCAGATAGAGCGGGAAGGGCATCGAGAGGCTCCGAGGAGGCGGTGCGGACGAGGAAGGGGCCGTCTCGTCACGGCACGCTCGACCCCCGGGCGGCGCAGGCGTGGCGCTCGCTCGGAACCCGGTGTTCGGTTCAGGGGTCTCCGGGTTTCAGGGGGCCGTCGGCGCGTGACCGAAAGCCCCCACCCTGGATGCCTCAGGGCTCGACATGCCCCGCAGGCTACCCGGCCCGGTGCCGCCGGGGCACCCGGTTTTCCGGCCTCCGGTGTCGGGCCTCAGGACCGCGGCGTCCAGGGGGGGCGGGGCAGGGGGGCCGGTGAACCGATCGCCAGGCCCGTCGAGGCTCGGGATGATCACGTCTTCTAGGATGCCCGGAAACCGAAGGGGGTCCTGATGACGAACCGTGGGAAGGCCGGCGGCGTGGTGGCCGCCGCCGCGCTGCTGGTGCCTCCGGTGCTGTGGGCGGTGGGGCGTGTGGAGTCCCGCGACGGCGGGCGGGCGGTGGCGGCCGACGTCCTGAACCGGCCGTGGGCGATGCTCGGCGTCGCCGCCGTCCTGCTGCTGGCCGCGGTCGTGGTCCGTGGCCGGTGGGACGTCGTGGGCGGGGTGGCGGCGGCGTTCGCCGTCGTCGGGCTGCTGCTGGCGGGGGGCAAGCACCTCCTTCTGCCGTTCGGCCCGAAGGTCCAGGAGGTGAGCCGTGCCGCCTCCCCGCAGCGGGCGGACCACGTCCTGCGGGTGGCCCACCATGACGATCCGGAGGGCTACGACGGCACCTACGTCATCCGCGTGGAGGCGGGCAGCGGGCTCTCGACCCGCCGCTGGGACGTCATCAGGCTCAGGAACGGCGGCTTCCTGGGTCAGGGCATGTTCGTCTCGGCGGAGTGGTCGGGCGCCGACCGCATCCGGATCACCACCGACGCGGGCCACCGGGTCTTCACCGTCGACCAGGCCACCGGGAAGCCGGTCCTCACCGAGAGCGTCGGCGAGCTGAAGTCCGTCGTCTAGGAGCCCGGTCCGGCCCCGCGGCGGCAACGGGTCCGCGCACTCATGGGAGTGTGCGGACCCGTTCCCTTTGGCGGTTCGCCCGGGGCCGGCGGGGCTTGTGAGCGGATCGCGGGTCCCGGGGTGCGCTCCTGCGGTCACCGTCGTTCCGGCGCCGCGGTCCGGGGAACCGGGCCGCGGCGCCGGCGGCTCACGGCACCAGGATCCGCAGGGCGTCCTTGGCCACCGCCACGTCCACGGGGAGCGAGGCGATGAACTCGCCGTCGGCGTAGGCGGTGATGCCGGGGGACTCGATCCGCAGGGACTCGGTCCGCAGTGTGATGACCTCCGGGTGGGTGGTGTGGGTGCCCTTGAAGAGGGTGGGGAAGAAGCGGGCGATCCGCAGCCGGGGCATGGCGTCGACGAGGGTGACGTCGAGCAGCCCGTCGTCGGGCAGGGCGTCCGGGCACATCAGCATCCCGCCGCCGTAGCTGCGGGTGTTGCCGACGGCGGCGAGGGTCAGGTCGCGTTCGACGACGGTGCCGTCGGCGAGGGTGATGCGGAACGGCAGCGGGCGCAGGTTGGCGAACTCGGCGACGATGGCCAGGTTGTAGCGCATCCGTCCGCGCGGCCAGCGCAGCCGGTTGGCGCGGTCGCTGACGAGCGAGTCGAAGCCGGTGGCGAGGACGGAGCCGTACCAGCGGACGGCCCCGTCCGGGCCGGTGATCCGGCCGAGGTCGACGCCGCGGGTGCGGCCGGCGGCGATGACGTCGGCGGCGGCCTCGGGGTCGCCGATCGGCAGGCCGTACTCGCGGGCGTGGTCGTTGCCGGTGCCGGCGGGTATCACGCCGAGCGGCACGGGGGTGCCGGCCAGGGCCTGGAGGGCCAGGTTGATCATGCCGTCGCCGCCGACCACGGCCACCGCGTCCACCCCGTCGGCCGCCGCCTCGCGGGCGAGGCGGACGGCGTCCTCGGGGGAGCGCCCGGCGTGCGGGTCGACGTGCACGCCGAGGGCCCGCAGCCGGGCGGTGGCCCGGCGGGCGGCGGGTTCGGCGTGGCCGATCCCCGCCGCCGGGTTGGTGAGAACGGCGACCCTGCGGACGGTTCTCACCTCGCTCATGCGCCCGCCTCGCCGCGCTCGCCGGGGGCATGCGCCCACGCGCACCTCTTGACGGTTCGCTCTCCCCCGGCCTCCGGCCGGGGGTACCCCCATCGCTCGTTCACGGGATCAGCTTGCCCGGGTTGAGGATGCCCGCCGGGTCGAGTTCGGCCTTGACGGCCCGCAGGACGCGTACGCCCAACTCGCCGATCTCGTCGCTCATCCAGGGCCGGTGGTCGGCGCCGACGGCGTGGTGGTGGCTGATGGTGCCGCCCGCGCCGAGGATGGCGTCCCCGGCGGCGCGCTTGGCGGTGCCCCAGCGGGCGAGCGGGTCCTCGCCGAGGGCGGCGACGACGGTGAAGTAGAGCGAGGCGCCGGTCGGGTAGACGTGCGAGATGTGGCAGAGCACGAGGGATCCGGGCAGGGCCGCGGTGAGGGCCTCGGTGACGGCGGTGCGCAGGGCCGGCAGCCGGCTCCAGCTCGCCGCGGTCTCCAGGGTCTCGCACAGGGCGCCGGCGCTGAGCAGCGAGTCGCGCAGGTACGGGGCGTTGAACCGGCCGTGCTCCCAGGCGTGGGCGGGGCCCTCGCCGAGCGAGCTGCCGCCGGCGGCGAGCAGGACGTCGCGGGTGAGCTGCTGCCGGGCGGCGACCTGGGCGGCACTGCCCTCGAAGACGGTGACGGCCAGGCAGCCGGTGACCGCCGGGGCGCCGCCGATCTGCTCGGTCATGGCCAGGTTGATCATGGTCTCGGCCTCGTCGGAGAGCCGGATCACGGTCGGGCCGGTGCCCTGCTGCTCGACGGCGCGCAGCGCGGCCGTACCGGTGGCGAAGTCGGGGAAGCTCCACGCCTCGTAGGCCTTGACGGCGGGCAGCGGGTGGACGCGCAGGCGGACGGCGGTGATCACGCCGAGGGTGCCCTCGGAGCCGAGGAAGAGCTGGCGCAGGTCGGGGCCGGCGGCGGAGGCGGGGGCCCGGCCGAGGTCGAGCACCCCGGCGGGGGTGACGGCGCGCAGCCCGCGCACCATCTCGTCGAAGCGCCCGTACCCGGCGGAGTCCTGGCCGGAGGAGCGGGTGGCCGCGAAGCCGCCGATGGTGGCGTAGCGGAAGCTCTGCGGGTAGTGGCCGAGTTCCCAGCCGCGCTCGGCGAGCAGCGCCTCCGCGGCCGGGCCGGTGAGGCCCGCGCCGAGGACGGCCTCGCCGGAGGTCTCGTCGAGGTCGAGCAGCTGGTCGAAGCGGCGCAGGTCGAGCGAGACAACGGACCCGAAGGCCCCGCGCTCGGGGTCGAGGCCGCCGACGACGCTGGTGCCGCCGCCGAACGGGACGACGGCGATGCGGCGTTCGGCGCAGACCGCGAGGACGGCGGCGACCTCCTGCTCGGTGCCGGGCAGCACGACGGCATCGGGGGCGTCCTGCGGGTCGCAGCTGCGGCGGCGCAGCAGGTCGGGGGTGGACTTGCCGCCGGCGCGCGGCAGCCGGTCGGCGTCGGCGGCGCTGACGTGCGCCTCGCCGACGGCGCCGGCCAGCGCGTCGAGGTCCTCGGCGGAGATCCGGGACGGGTGCAGCACGACCTCGTCGGCGCTCGGCCCGGGGGCGGCGTCGCCGGTGACGCCGAGGGCGGCGGCGAGCAGCCCCTTGATGTCCGCGGACAGCTCCTTGGCGAGGGCCGGGTCGCCCCAGGCGTCCCACTTCATCGGGGGGAGCGGAAGTGCGGCGCCGGCCGGTCCCGCTTGCGTCTCAGGTGCCATGCGTTACAGTTTCACACATCATGTCAAGTAGTAACGCCGAGCCCCAGACCCCGGCCGCCGGGGAGCGCAGCACCGACGACACGATCCTGGACGCCGCCGCCGACCTGATCGTCCACCTCGGCGTGCGCCGCACCCAGTTGGCCGAGATCGCCCGCCGCGCCGGGGTCAGCCGGCCGACCGTCTACCGCCGCTGGCCGGACGTCCGGGCGGTGATCGGCGCCCTGCTCACCCGGGAGATCCTGGCCACCCTGGAGGCCGCCGAACCAGCCGGCCCCGACCGGGAGGCCTTCGTCGACCGGACCGTGGAGATCGCCGTCCGCCTGCGCGACCACCCGGTGATCGGCGCGCTGCTGCGCTCCGACGACTCCGACCTGCTGCTCCGGTACGTCGTCGAGCGGCTCGGCGCCAGCCAGCGCGGCCTGCTGGAGGCGCTGCGCACCGGCATCGAGCAGGGCCAGGAACACGGCTCGATCCGCGCCGGCGAGCCGCTCGAACTGGCCGCCATGGTCCTGCTGATCGCCCAGTCCACCGTCCAGTCGCACCGCATGGTCGCCACCCTCCTGCCAGAGGCGGCCTGGCGGCGCGAACTGGCCAGAGCACTGAACGGATACCTCGCGCCATGACCCCCACCGCAGGCCCGGCCGCCGGTCGCGGCGCCGGACGTGACGCCGGACGCGGCGCCGGAAGTGACGCCGGACGCGACGCAGGGCCCGGACGCCCGGCGCGGCGCCGGACGGACGGCGGGCC
>NZ_JBEZUT010000243.1:0-13460 GCF_040636595.1 Kitasatospora sp. NPDC036755 | reverse complement strand
CTACGGCTCCTTCACCGCCGTCCACCCGCTCGACCTGACCGTCCCGCAGGGCTCGTCGAATGGGCCGGGCGGCCGCCATCCACGGCCCGCCGTCCCCACCCGTACGGAGGTACCCCGATGCGCATCCCACGCGGTCTCGCCGCTCCCGTTCTGGCGTGCTCCCTCGCCCTGGCCGGGGCGGTAACCGCCACCCCGGCCGGATCGGCCGAGCTCCGCCCGCTGCCCCTCCCCGCCGTCCAGTACTGCGCCGCGGTGCTCGGGCACGTCCCGGGGGCGGGTGCCGCTTCGCAGGATCTCGGGCGGGCCTGTGCGTCGGACTACCGGGCCGAGCAACTGGCGGAGGCCCTCCGCGACTTCGGGGATTCCAGGCCGGCCGACGGGCTCTCGGAGCCGATGGAGTAGACGGGACGGGCGGCCTGTCGAACGGCCGCGCCGCACGCCTCCGGCGGCCGTGCGGCGCGGGCCGGCCGTCGGACGTGCGGTTTCCCCGGTGTACGGGCCGAGGTGAGCGGCGGGAGAGGTGCATGGGCGTTGCCAGGATCGCGGTCGTGACCAGTGATGCCGGCGTCGAGGACGACATCGATCTCCCAGTGATCGTGGAGGCCCTGCGCGCCGCCGGGCTGTCCGCGGAGCCGGTCGTGTGGGACGCGGCCCGGGCGCGTTGGGAACGGTTCGATCTGGCGGTCATCCGGTCGACCTGGGACTACGTGGAACGGATCGACGAGTTCCTGGCCTGGGCCGAGAGCACGGCGGGCGTCACCGGGCTGTGGAACCCCGCGCCCGTGGTCCGCTGGAACAGCGACAAGCACTACCTGACGGAACTCGCGCGGCACGGGGTCGCCGTCGCGCCGACCCGGTTCCTCGAGCCGGGGATGCGGCCGCGGCTCTCCCCGGCGGACTTCGGCGCGGCGGACGGCGTGGTGGTCAAGCCCGCGGTGTCCGCGGGCGCGTTGGACACGGCGCGTTACGAGCCCGGTCGGCACGCGGACGCCGCCCGTCATGCCCGGATGCTGCTGGACCAGGGCCGCAGCGTGATGGTCCAGTCGTATCTGCCCCGGGTGGCGGAGGGGGAGCGTGCTCTGGTCTTCTTCGCCGGCGCCTTCAGCCACGCGATCCGCAAGGACGCCCTGCTGACGGAGCCCGGCGTGATCGACAACGACCGGGTGCCGCATCTCGGCGTGGCGCCGTACCGGCCGACCGAGGCGGAGATCCGTACCGCGTCGGCGGCGCTGGCGGCGGTCCCGTCGCCGCGGGCCCCGCTGTTCGCCCGGGTGGACCTGGTGCTGAACAACGCCGGGGAGCCGGTGGTCCTGGAGGTGGAGCTCATCGAACCGAACCTGTTCCTGGACACCGACCCGGAAGGGCTGGGACGTTTCGTCCGGGCCGTGGCGGCACGAGCCGGTGAGCCACGATGCTGAGGACGCGCCGTCAGCCGTGAGGTGTCGGCCTCGGACGCGCGCTCTCAGTAGGACTGGAGCTCGACCAGGCGGCCGTCCGGGTCGCGCAGATGGGCATTGCGCAGCGTGGTGCCCCATTCCGGGCGGTCCGTCGGTGGCGTGACCGGGGTGCCGCCGTGGCGCAGGCAGAGGTCGAGGGCGGTGTCCACGTCGTCCACCCGGAGGACCGGCATCGCCGAGTCCGGTGCGGGGGAGGCGAGTTGGGCGGGAGGCCCGGCGGCCGGTTCGGTGCTGCCATGGGAGGCGGTGTCGACGGAGGCGGTGTCGGGGGTGGCGGTGTCGACGGAAGCGGTGTCGAGGGTGGCGGCCATCGCGGCGCGGTCGAAGAGTGCCAGGAGGGTCCGGTCGGCGAGGTCCCAGCTGGCGTAGGGCCCCTCGGGGGAGCCCTTGGCGAGGGTGGCGCCGGTGAGCGGGGGGAGGACGGCGCGGTAGAAGCCGAAGCACTCCGCGAAGCGGGTCACGAGCAGGCGGGGGTACAGGTCGTTCACGGGCGCACTCCTGGCAGGGGCGGTCGGCCGGCGAATTGATGGGTCTAAACCTTCTATAGGTTGGAACCCACTATGGGTCAGCACCCACTATAGGGAGGGAACCTAGACTGCCGCCATGGTCTCCGAGAACCCGCCGCCCACAGCCGAGCTCCCCCCGACCCTGCTGGACCTCAGCACCTATCTGCTCTCCCGGGTCGGCAAAACGGCGCGCGGCCGGTTCGCCGAGCGGCTGGCCGAACGCGGCCTGCGGCTCTGGGACATGGCAGTGCTCGCCGCGCTCGCCGACTTCGGCCCGCAGCCCCAGCGGGACCTGGTGCGGCGGCTGGCCATCGACCCGAGCGACCTGGCGAAGGTCGCCGACCAGCTCGCCGCCGCGGGGTACGTCCAGCGCGCCAGGGACCAGGAGGACCGGCGGCGGGTCTCGGTCTCCGTCACCGACGCCGGACGGGCGCTGCTCGCCGAGCTGGAGTCGCAGGCGCGGGCGGTGCAGGACGAGGTGCTCGCGCCGCTGGACGCGGGGGAGCGGCAGGTGTTGCAGTCGCTCCTGCTGCGGCTGCACCACGGGACGGGGGAGTGGCGCCGCGGCCTGTGAGCCGACCCGCCCGCCGTGGGCGGTCGGGCCGGTCGGCCTCAGGCGGCGGGCCGTCCGGGGCGGCGGGCGCCGGCGAACTCGCCCGCCCAGCGCGGGATGTCGAGCACGTTCTCGACCAGGGCGACCAGGGTGCCGGTCCGCTCGGCGTGGATCATCGCGCCCTCGCCGACGTGGATCCCGACGTGGTGCAGGGGGGCGTCGGGGCGGGAGAAGAACAGCAGGTCGCCCGGGGCGAGCGCGTCCCGCTCCACCGGGGCGCTGAGGTTGAACTGGGCGCCGGTGTAGTGACCGAGCTCCACCGTGCCGTGGCTGGCCCGGTACCAGCAGTAGAGCGACAGGCCGCTGCAGTCGAAGCCGACCGTCTTCTCGCCCATGCAGACGCCGTCCAGCCAGCCGTTCTGCTCGTCGCAGAAGCCGAGGCTCGCGCCCAGCCGGTCGCCGCCGCCCCAGGCGTACGGCACGCCGAGCTGGCTCGCCGCCACGGCGGCGACCCGGCGGCCCAGCGCGTCGGCCGGCAGCGACCGGACCGTCCCGGACGGGGCGTCCGACGCCGCCTGGGCGGCCGGGCCGAGTGCGGGGACGAGGCCCGCCCCGAGGGCGAGGCCGAGCATGCGGCGCCGGCGGACTCCAGAGGCCTGGTCGAGGGCGGACGGCTGGGGCTCCATGGCAGTGCCTCCCGGCGCTTGGAGGTGATGGGGCGCCCGGGGCGTGGCCCCCGGGCGCAGACACCAGGATTCCGCGCCGTCGGGCCGGTTGGCCATCACCCGCAACGGTGATTCGCGAACGCTCGGGCCCGGAAACGGAAGGGGGTTGGCCGGTAAATGGTTTGACGGTCGGTCATGAGAGTCCAACGATGGGCGCGAACGTTCGGTCGGGAGAGTCGGAGGACGACATGGGCAACGCCGTCAAGCTGATCCGCAGCACACGGCTGACCAGCGCGGTGGAATACGCCTACGCGGCGGAGGTGGACGCCCCGGCCCGCTCGCTCTGGCTGGCCGGCGCCTGCCCGCTGGACGAGGAGGGCCGGACGGTCGCCGTCGGCGACTACGAGGGCCAGGCCCACCAGGTGATGCGGAACCTGATCGCCGTGCTGGAGGAGTCGGGCGCAGCCCTCACGGACATAGCCCGGACGACCGTCTACGTGGCCTCCGGGGACCAGGCGGACCTGGTGAAGGCGTGGAACGTCTACCGCGCCTACATGGGGGAGCACGATGCCCCGAGCACCCTGCTCGGCGTCTCGGTGCTCGGGTACCACGACCAGCTGGTGGAGGTGGAGGCCGTGGCCGTGCTGCCTTCCTGACCGGAACCGACCCCGACCGGGTCCGCCCCGACCCGGCCACCCCGGGAAGGGCCGCCGGGTCCGGCGTCAACGCCGCTTGACGGGTAGCTGGCTCACCGGGCCGTGGCTGCAAGGAAGTTGACCGGCCCGCCCCTACCCTTGGGCCATGAAGCAGCACATCGTCACGCTGGTCCTCGGCGGCCTCCTGCTCGGCATCGTCGCGTTCGGTGCCGGCTGGTACGCGGCGGACTCCCGGCAGACGGCTCCGGCGCCGACCTACATCACGGTCACGCCGGAGCCGGCTGCCACCGGCGCGGTCTCGCCTCCCGCCTCGGCCGGCGGAAGGTAGTGCGGGCGGTGGCACCGGCCGCGGTGCGGCGCTCGGCGGGGCGGCCGGTGGCGCGCTCGGCGGTGTGGGTGGTGGCTACTGCCTGACCGCCCAGAACCGGTCGGCCATGTTGTCGTACGCGACCGACGCGGACAGTGCCACCGGCGGTTCCTTCCAGAGCATCTGCCACTGGCCGTCGCCCGGGTCGTTGTCCACGATCACCTCCAGTCCGCGCGCCGTGTTGACCCAGCTGCTCGCCTGGTCGCGGAAGCCGTAGTCGGTGAAGTACACGGCGGCGTCCTCGTGGAAGTAGTTGAACTGCAGTCGCCGGCCGGCCCAGTTCCTGTCGGCGTAGAAGCAGTAGTAGGACGGCTCGCTCGCTGGCGTCGGGCAGTTCTTCCAGTCCGGGCCCCGGGGCGCGCGACGGCTGTGGTCGCCGCTCCACGGCGGTGCCTGCGCCTGCCCGGGCAAGGGGAGCACCACCACCGCTCCGTCCGGGTAGGTGACCTCGTTGGCGGCGGTTTGCCGGCCGCCCCTGCCCGTGGCGAGCTGGGAGTCCACCGCCTGTTGGAGCGCGTCGCGGTCGCCGTCGCTCAGGGCGGTGATGATGGCTCTCCGGTCCCCGGCAGGGCTGTGCGCGGAGGCGGCCTGCACCCCGAGGGGAGCGGCCAGGAGCACGAGCGCCCCGGCGGTACGAGCGAGGAGTCGGCGGACTCGTGAGTGCGTCATATGCCAAACGTAGCCACGCACATACCGCCGGTAACCTCGCTTTCTCGATCAGACGGCGTGCACGGGAGGGCGGTGCGCCGCCGCGTGCGCGCCCCCTGATCGGGCGAACCCACGAGCCGGGGTGCGCCCGCCGCGTCAACCGCGTCAACCGCAATCCAGGCTATGAGAGGCCGAACGGACCCCGGGGCCCGGGCTCGGGGACGACGGGGCCCGGCACGAGGGGCGCGACGACGCGCTCGGCCGGGTTGGTGCCGTCGTCGACGTTGTTGGTGCCGTCATTGTCGTCGTCCGAGTTCACCGAGGCGGTGATCGAACTCGTCGCCGAGGAGACCAGGCCGAGGAGCAGGAAGAGCACGACCAGACCGCGCCCGCCACCGCTCAGGACCAGCGGGCGGGTGGCCGAGGCCGGTCCGGTCGGCTCGCTGTCGAGCTCGTCGCCGAACAGCCGCTTGGGGTAGGCGGACGAGATCATCGTCAGGTAGGCGTAGTAGCGCACCCGGTAGCGCACGATCGCGGCCGTCGCCTCGAACAGCGGCTGCGGCATCCGGCCGAGAACGAGCACCACCAGCCAGAGGATGAACGACACCGCCCACCAGCCCGCGAACACCAGGCCCTGCACGATCGAGGCCGGGATGACGAGGATGATGCGGAACAGCACGGCGAGCCGGTTCAGCTCTCCCGGACGCAGCCCGACCCGCACCGGGTACTCGGGGGTCTCGAACCGGAACGGCGGATAGCGGTCCACGAGGAGCATCAGGTACGCGGTCACACGGGTGTCGTACGGGAGGAACGCGGTCAGGTACGCCGCTGCGAACTCGGGCAGGCGGCCGAGCACCAGGGCACCGAACCAGCCGATGACGGTGACGAAGAACGCCACCACCGACAGCACCCACACCACCACGAACTGGGGGATCAGCAGCAGCGCGCGCAGCAGCACCGTCCAACGGCTCTGGGGGCCGGGCGCCGGCACGTCCAGCACCGGGAGCCACTCACGGCTGACGGGGGCGGGGGGAGCCTGCCACATCCGGGCCTCCACGGTCTCGGGACGACGGAACCCGGCGGGTCGGGCGCGGCCGGATGTCCTCCGAAGATCGCAGCACTCCGGCCGTCCCGCGCGCCGCGCTGCGCCGGACGGGGCAGCGCGGCCGACGCGGAGGGGCCGGTCGGCCCGTGGCCGTACGCGCGGCGCGGTCAGGTGATCTTCGCGCAGAGCGGCTCGGCGGAGCCGTGCCCGATGGTCAGCGTCTTGAAGCCGGTGGGGCCGATGTCGATCGTGTGGACGCCGTCGACGGTGTACAGGTCGCGGGGCAGGTTGCCGGCGTCCGCGCCGACGCCCAGCAGGATCGGGCCGCGGGCGCGCCAGGTCTGCGAGCCGTCGGGACGGCAGTCCACGACGGACCGGCCGCCGGCGTCCGCGTCGTACGAGGCTCCGGTCGCGGTGTCGGTGAGCCGCAGGACGAGCGCGCCCCGGAACGCGGCGCGCCGTACGGTGGCGCCGTCGGGCGCGCCCTGGGCACGGCTCGAGGGCGGCCGCCGGTGGGTCCGGTGGCCGCCCTCTCAACGGGGTCGGGACGGGGTGTCAGTGCCGGTGGCGGCGACGGCGGGAGGCCGCCAGGAGGAGCACGCCGCCGATGCCGACGAGTACGGCGATGCCGCCGATCAGCGCCACCTGGCTGCCCGTGTCGGCGAGGCCGCCACGGTCCGGCCGAACGGGCCCGTCGCCGGCCACCGGGTCGGGGCCGTGGCTGCTGCTCCCGCCCGACGGGGAGGTGGGCCCGCCGGTCGGTTCAGGGGACGGGGAGGACGTCGCGGACGGGGACGCCGTCGGGGACGGAGAGGACGCGGTCACCGTCACCGTGGCCGTGCACTCCCCTGCCGTCGAGCCGGTCGGGCAGTTGCCGCCGGTCCGGTCGGAGACGACGGTGTTGCGCATCGTGTGGTCACCGGCGGCGGGCTCCCTCACCGTGACGGTGTAGGTGAGCCGGGCGTTGCCGCCGGCCGGCAGGTCGCCGGTCCAGGAGAGCACGGGTTGTGCGTAGGAGGGCGTTCCGGTGGTGGCGGTGGCGTCGTCGTTGTACGTGGCGTCGTCGAGGACGGCGCTCAGGTCGTCGGTGACGGTGAGTCCGGTGAGCGGCGCGTTCCCGGTGTTGGTGATGTCCACTTGGTACTTCACTGTGTCACCGGGCAGGGCCTGGGTCTTGTCAGCGCTCTTGGCGAGCCGGTAACCGGCGTGCTCGGCAACGGTGTTGCGCACCGTGTTGCTGGCGCGCTGCTGTTCGCGGCCGGTCTGGGCGCCGCGGTAGGCGAGCGTCGAGGTGTTGTCGAGCTTGGTGCCCGGCGCGAGTCCGGTGTCGACCCGGGCCCGGAAGGAGACGGTGGTCTCGGCTCCCGGCGCGAGGTCGGCGGCGGTGCAGGTGACCTTCCGTCCGGAGGCGGTGCAGCCGGGGCCGGAGCCGTCGATGTAGGCGGTGCCGGCGGGCAGCACGTCGGTCAGGGTGACGCCGGTGGCGGTGTCGAGGTCGGCGGTGGTGCCGTCCTCGTGCCGGTTGGCGAGGGTGAAGGTGTAGGTGATCTCGGCACCGGGGTCGACGAGGCCGGGCGGGCTGTTCGTGGTGGTGCCGGCCGGCTCGTTGGCCTTGGCGATCCGGAGGTCGGGCTCCAGGGCCTCGACGGCGAGCCAGACCACCTGGGGGTGCAGCGCGTCGCCCTGGCCGGTGACGCGGAGCGCGGCCTGCTTGCTGCCGGCCGGGAGCTTGCCGGTGATGTCGATCATCCGGGCGTCGTAGCCGACGTTGTTGACCGGGTTGGGCCTGCGGTCGGTGAGGTTGGTGCCGGTGCCGTCCGCCGCGACGCGGTCGATGCGGCTGGTGAAGGCGTTGTCGCGGACGGGCCCGGCCGCGGTGGGCATGGGCAGGGCGGTGAGGCTGCCGGAGTCCGGGCCGACTTCCAGAGAGTCCCCGGCGATGGGCGCGTCGCCGTCGCCGACCACGACGCCCATGGTGGCGGCCGGGGCGCGGCCGGCCGGGGTGCGGATGCCGTCGAGGGTCATGGTGATGCTGGGCGTGGGCGGGCGGATGAGCTGGTAGCCGTCCCAGATCTGCAGGTAGCGCAGTGGCTCCTTGGGGTCCTCGTAGGCGACGGCCAGGGACCAGCCGCCCCAGCAGCCGACGTTCTGGCCGCCGAAGTCGGAGGTCGAGGACCGGCCCTGACAGGCCTGGATGTCGGCGACGGTGTACTCGCCGGAGCCGGCGGCACGCACCAGGTCGGTGACGTCCTTGACGCCCGCGTGGGCGGTCAGCGGGGCCGGCGGAGTGCCGCCGGTCCTCTGGTCGAACCAGTCGTAGGTGTCGGCGGTGAGCCGCTGGTAGCCGGTGGCGCCGGGAACCTTGAGCTCGACCTGGTCGGCCTTGGAGGCGTCGCCGGAGGTGGAGGTGAGCGAGGTTCCGACCGGGTTCGACTGCCAGTAGAGCCGGGCGTTGAGCACCTTGGCGCCCGGCGGGATGGTCAGGGTGGCCGCGGAGGCGGTGTTGCCGGGGGCCTTGGGGTCGGTCTTGACCCAGTTGACCCGGTTGTTGTTGTAGGCGTTGTCGTCGCACGGACTGTCGTCGGGGTCGCAGGCGACCACCGAGTTGGAGGCCATGGTCAGGTTTCCGTGCGTGAGCAGATCGAGCGTCGGCTTCGGGCCGATCGGACGCTCCGTCCCGCCCTGCGCGGCCTTCGCCGGCGGAGCCGCGACGGCGTCCAGGGCGAACGGCACGGTCGAGGCGAGCGCGAGTGCCGAGACGGCGAGAGCGCCGAGGACGGTACGACCGGGCGCGCGCCGGGCCCGGGATTCGGATGTCGGCCGCACCTCGTTCATGACGGATGGTATGCGGTCGCTCAAGGTGGCTCCTGGAAGTGCTTTGAGGGGTTCGGGAGGGTGAGGGGGTGCCCTCCGGGCGGGTTCAGGATGATTAGTCCGAATTCATCCGCCAGGTGTTAATATGTCACATTCTTACCCGTCTGGGTAAATGCGGGGTCCCGGATTCGGGTCGCCCGTCAGGACCGGAGGACCGACCGCTCCGGATCGCCGTGTCCGGTCGACCGTCATTTCCCTTGCCTTTACCTCGACTTTGCCCCTTCCTGACATGGGAGCGGGGCGGGGAGCCTGCTGTGCGGCAGGCTCCCCGCCCCGCTACGGAGGGTCGGGCTTCGGTCGGCGGCTACCCCCTGCGGCGGCGTCGGCCGTATCCGGCGAGCAGCACCAGGGCGGTGCCGCCGACGGACAGGGCCACCGCCGGTCCGGCGAGGCCGGTGCCGGCACCGGTCTGGGGCAGCTGTCCGTGCGGGGGCGCGGGCGGCGCCGGTTCGACGTGGACGGTCGTGGTGGACGGGGCGGAGGTCGCCGGGGTGCCGTCGGGGCCGGTGGCGGTGGCGGTGGCGGTGTTGGTGATGCCGCCGGCGGCGGCGTCCGCCGGAGTGACCTGGTAGGTGGCGGTGCACACCACCGTGGCGCCCGGGGCCAGCGACTTCGCCGTGTCCGGGCAGGTGATCGCGGAGATCGTCCCGGTGCCGGTGAAGACGCCCTCGACCGGGTGGACATCGGTCAGCGTCACATTGCCGGTGTTGGTGACGGTGTACGAGAACGTCACCTTGGCGCCCGCCGCGCGGACGGTCGCCGGGTCGGCGCTCTTGGCCACGGTCAGCGCGGGGCGCGAGCCGTGGGGCAGTTGGACGGTGGACGGCGGGCTGGTGACCGGGCCGCCGTGCGGCGGGGTGCCGCCCGCCGTGGCGGTGTTGCGCAGCGAGCCGCGGTCGGCGTCGGCCTGGGTGACGGTGTACGCGGCGGTGCACACGACCTGCGCGCCCGGAGCCAGCGACCGCGCGGCCGCCGGGCAGACCGCCTGCGGGGCGCGGCCGGAGCCGGTCCACTCGCCCTCACCGATGGTCACGTCGGTGAGGGTGACGTTGCCGGTGTTGGTGACGGTGAAGGAGTAGGTGATCGTCTCACCGGCCGTGAGGTCGTTCGTGTCCGCCGTCTTCGCGACGGTCAGCGCCGGCGCCGGGGGGATCGAGACCTCGGCGGAGGAGGGCGGCGAGGTGGCGGGTGTGCCTCCGCCGGGCGGGGTGCCGGTGGCGGTGGCCGCGTTGTCGAGCTTCCCGGCGTCGACGTCCGCCTGGGTCACCCGGTAGGTGGCGGTGCACACCACCTTCATGCCCGGGACCAGCGACTTCGCCGTGTCCGGGCAGGTGATCGCGGAGATCGTCCCGGTGCCGGAGAAGGCGCCCTCGACGGGGTGCACGTCGGTGAGGGTGACGTTGCCGGTGTTGGTGACGGTGTAGGCGAACGTGATCGTGTCACCCGCCTGGTGGGCGGTGGCCGGGTCGGCCTTCTTCGCGATGGTCAGCGCGGGGCGGGAATCGTGGGGCAGTTGGACGGTGGACGGCGGGCTGGTGACCGGGGTGCCGCCGCCGGGCGGGGTGGCGGTGGCGGTGGCGGTGTTGCGCAGGGTGCCGCGGTCGGCGTCGGCCTGGGTGACGGTGTAGGTGGCGGTGCAGACGACCTGGGCGCCGGGCGCCAGGGACTTCGCCGCGTCCGGGCAGGTCGCGGTGGGTGCGGGGCCGGAGCCGGTCCACTCGCCCTCGCCGACGGCCACGTTCGTCAGGGTGACGTTGCCGGTGTTGGTGACGGTGAAGTGGTAGGTGACGGTCTCGCCGGCGACGAGCTCGGTCTGGTCGGTGGACTTGTCGACGGTGAGGGCCGGCTCGGACTCCGCCGGGACACTGCTGGTTCCGGGCGGCGAGGTGACCGGGCCGCCGCCGCCGGGCGGGGTGCCGGTGGCGGTGGCGGAGTTGTCGAGTTTCCCGGCGTCGACGTCGGCCTGGGTGACGGTGTAGGTGGCGGTGCAGTCCATCCGGGCACCCGGGGCCAGCGCCGCCGCCTGGTCGGGCGGGCAGGTGACGCCGGACAGCGCTCCGGTGCCGGAGAAGGAGCCTTCGGTGACCGTGACGCCGGTCATCGTCACATTGCCGGTGTTGGTGACGTGGAAGGTGTAGGTGAGCGTCTGTCCGGCCTGGCGGTACGTCGCCGGGTCGACGGTCTTGTCCAGCCGCAGTCCGGGCGCGGGGGCGAACGGCACGGTCACCGTGGACGGGTCCGAGGTCGTCTCCTGGCCGGTGGGTGTGCTCCCGGAGGCGACCGCGGTGTTCCGCACCGAGCCGCGGTCGACGTCGGCCTGGGTGACGGTGTAGGTGGCGGTGCAGGTGACCTTCGCGCCCGGCGCCAGCGACTTCGCGGCGTCCGGGCAGGTGACGGTCGGGGCCGGGCCGCTGCCGGTGAAGCCGGTCTCCCGGATGGCCACGCCGGTCATCGTCACGTTGCCGGTGTTGGTGACGTCGAAGGAGTAGTGCAGCACCTCGCCGGCCTTCAGCGCCCCTTCCTCGGCGGCCGCCTTGTGCAGCAGCAGGCCCGGGCGGGCCGGGGCGTCCACGGTCGCCGTCGACTCACCGGAGGTGGGCGTGTTCATCCCAGCCGGCGGGGTGGCGGTCGCGGTCGCGGTGTTCGTGATCTTCCCGGCGTCCACGTCCGCCTGGGTCACCGTGTACGTGGCGGTGCACGTCACCGAGTCCCCCGGTGCCACCGTCCCGGCCGGGCAGGTGATCTGCGGCGCGGTCCCGGTGCCGGAGAACGAGGTCTCGTCGATCCTCACGTCCGTCACCGGGACGTCGCCGGTGTTCGTCACCTTGTAGGTGTACTGCACGGTGTCGCCGGCCTGCCCGACGGTCGTCGGTTCGCCGGTCTTCTGCAGCGACAGGGCGGCCGGGCCGGTGATTTGCAGCGGCCAGTCCTCGACCTCGCCGGAGTCGGCCATGCCGGTGGCCGACTCGACCGGGGCCTGGTTGTAGCCGAGCCGGAACCGGCTCCAGGTCGGCCCGGCCTTGACCCCGGCGGGCACCGTCCAGGTGAAGGTGACGCTGGTGGCCCCCGGCGCGACCCGGGCGGTGGCCCGCTGCGCGTCGGTGAAGGTGCCGCCGCCGGTGAAGTCGATCCAGGCGGCGGCGAAGGCGCCGGCGCTCACACCCTGGACGGGAACGGTCAATGAGTAGGGTTTACCGGCCAGTTCGGAGTTGAGGCCGCCGAAGTCCGGGTTCAGGTCGTTGTCGTCGCCGGACGCGCGGCAGGCCTGGGTGATCGCGGTGCCCGGCACGTCCGGCGTGACGGTCGCGCCGAGCGACAGGTCGCTCACCACGTGGGAGGCGTTGCCGTACGAGGTGGGGGCGTTGGAGCAGTCGTCCTGGACGACCGAGGACAGCGCCCAGGCGTCCCGGCCGTTGGTCGTGGCGTTCGACGCGACGGGCACGTCCTGGGTGACCATGTCGGTCGCGAAGGTCAGGGTCTGCACCACGCCCCGGATCTGCAGGCTGCCGCAGCCGGCGCGAAGCGCCGGGTTGGCGTCGGAGCAGTTGGCCCGCGGGGCACTGGCCGCCGGCTTGATCGTCCGGCCCTCCAGCCGCAGGGTGGAACCCGGGCTGACCCCGGCGAGGGTCACCGGCCGGTCCGAGGAGGTCAGGGTGAGCTGGACGGCGTCACCGTACGACTGGCCGTTCGCGTTCACGCCCGCGCCCAGGCCCGACACGTTCACGATCGGGTCGCGTACCGGACGGCTGAAGGCGAGCGTCACCGTGCCGGTCGGGCAGGTGGAGAAGGCCGGGCAGTTCTGGATCGGCAGCGACTGGACCTTGATCGCGTAGGCCCTGGCGGGGTCCACCTGCGGTTGGTAGTGGGACGGCTGCGGGGAGCCGATGCTGCTGAGGGTCAGGCCCTCCTGCACGTCGTTGTTGCCGGTGACGGAACCGCGCGCCGTCAGCCCCGAGGGGAAGGGGATGACCCGGAAGCCGTTCAGCCCCGTCTGCCCGGTGCCCGCGCTGCTGGGCTCTTCGTAGGCGACGGCCGGAACGGCGCCGGCCACCACGGCCAGCGCGGCGGCGAACACGGCTACCGCCCGCGCGCCCGCGGACCGGGTTCGTCTGTGTGGTGGATTCGGGCCGGCGGGCCCCCGGGCACGCCGGGCGGACCATCCGGGACGGAAGCGGACGGGCAAGATCACTTGAGTGCACTCCTCGCGAACCCGACGCGCCGCCCGGACAGTGGACGACGCGCGCACATGTCGACGTCGGGCGCAAACTACAGCGGTGATCGTCCCGCTCTGGGCCGTCGACCCGGTCAGCGGAGCGGGATTCACCTGCCTGGTTCACAACCGGCCGTGACTTGCCCTGTTCAGGGCGGCCCGGGAGCCTTTCCGGGCGCCGTGGCGTCGGGGCCGGCCACAGTCCCGGTCGGCGGGGCACACGAGCGGTCCGGCCGCCGGACGGGCGTCCGCCGAGAAGGTGATTCACCGCCGGTCGCGCACGTGCCGTCAAGGGGCGAGCGGGCCCGCCGGATGAACTGGGCGGTATGCGAATTCCATTCCGGGTTGGACGGGTCGCCTCCGTCCTGGGCCTGGTGGCCGGCACGCTGCTGAGCAGCAGTGTGCTGGCTCCACCGGCCCAGGCCGCGATCTCCTTCACCAAGAGCGTGGACAAGTCGACCGTCTCCCCGGGGGAGAAC
>NZ_JBEZUT010000242.1:0-13462 GCF_040636595.1 Kitasatospora sp. NPDC036755 | reverse complement strand
CCCCTCAAACGGGCCCAGCACCGCAACTGGCCACCACCACAACCCGTAGCACCCACCATCACCCCGCGTAGCACCACTTAAAGTCACCGGCATTGAGCCTAAGCCCGCTCCACGGTCGCCGGATCCGCCTTCCCCGCCGGCGGCCCTTCCCGCCCTGGACCCGGCGCCCCGGCCCCGGCGACACGGACCCGGCGCCCCGGCCCCGGCGACACTGGCCCGGCACCCCCCGACCAAGCCCCTCGGTCGGCCGGGCCTCTCCCCGCCCCAGTCCTCCCGACCCGCCGACGGCCGGCCGCCTCAGGCCCGGATCATCGGTTCCAGCACCTCGTCCACCAGCCGGCCCGCGAAGCCCGGCCCCATGCCCTCCAGCCCTCGGATCTTGACCTGGTAGAGGAGCACCGCCGGGATGACGTCCGCCACCAGCGGGGTGGCCGCGCCCGGCCGGACGTCGCCGCGCTCGGCACCCCGGCGCAGGATCTCCAGGATGGTCCGGGCGGTCGGCTCGATGACCCGGTTGGTGATGAAGGCCTTGAAGACCTCGGCCCGCTCGTGGTCGATCTCCCCCATCAGCGCGTTGAGCGCGGAGCCGACCGGGGAGGTCATCGCCTGCGCGAACTCCTCGACGATCCGGTGGAGTTCGTCGCGGGCGGACCCGAGGTCGGGGGTGTCGTAGGGGCGCGGGAGAGTGGCGTCCAGGGCGTCGATGACGAGCTCGTCCTTGGACGCCCAACGCCGGTAGAGCGCGGCCTTCCCGGTCCGCGCCGCACTGGCGACCCGCTCCATGGTCAGTCGCGCGTATCCGCCGGAGGTGAGCTGGTCGAGCGTGGCCTCGAAGATCGCCTTCTCCAGCTCCCTCCCCCGGCGCCGCGACGGCCTCGTCAGCGCCTGATGGGCGACCCGGACCGGGCAGCAGGCCGGTTCGGCGTCCGCCCCCGGCACCGACCTCGCCCCGTCCCTCTCGGGCCCCACCCCGCTCCTCTCCACCCCGCTCCCGTCTCTCGCTCCCCCGACCGCCTCTCCGGCGCCCGCCCCTCCGACGCCCGCCCCTCCGACGCCCGCTTCCCCGGCCCGGACAGCCGCGGGTCGAACCGCACCGCCCCGGACGCCCCCACCCCGGATGTCCCCGCCCCGGGCAACCTCACTCCGGACGACCTCACTCCGGACAACCTCACTCCGGACGGCCTCGCCCCGAACGCCCCCGGGCGGAACGGCCGCCCCGATCGTCGGCTCCGCCGGAGCACCCCGCAGCGGACCGAACCGGTCCGCCACCAGGCGCCGTACCAACCGCTCCATCGCCACCACCCTTAAGGAACGCTTGCGTTCACAATCATGACCAAGCTATCGTCCGACTTAGTGAACGATCCCGTTCCTTCCCGGCCCGCGCAAGGGGCGCGGCGCCATGCAAGGACCGGCGACTCCGCCGGACCCGCACCACCGAGCACATAGCCAGCAGGGGGCACATTCGTGGCTATCTCCGACACGCTCAGCAAAACCTCACCACCGCGGACGACCCAGGGGCGGGGCAAGGGCATCACCCTGACCGTCATCGCGGCGACCCAGCTCATGGTGGTCCTCGACGCGACCATCGTGAACATCGCTCTGCCGCACATCAGGGACGCCCTGGGCTTCTCGACCACCGACCTGTCGTGGGTCATCAACGCCTACACCCTGACCTTCGGCGGACTGCTGCTGCTCGGAGGTCGCGCGGGTGACATCCTCGGCCGCCGCCGGGTGTTCATCTTCGGCACCCTGCTGTTCGGCCTGGCCTCGCTGCTCGGTGGCTTCGCGCAGGACAGCAGCCTGTTGCTGGCCGCCCGCGCGCTCCAGGGCATCGGCGGCGCGATCTGTTCCCCGACCGCCTTCGCCCTGATCGCCACCAACTTCGACGAGGGGACGGAACGCAACCGCGCCTTCGGTGTGTTCTCGGCGGTGGCCGGTTCGGGTGCCGCGATCGGTCTGCTGGCCGGCGGTCTGCTCACCGAGTACCTCAACTGGCGCTGGGTGTTCTTCGTCAATGTGCCGATCGCGGTGCTGATCGCGATCGCCGCTCCGCGCCACATCGCCGAGTCCGAGCGCCACCCTGGCCGCTTCGACCTGCCCGGCGCGCTCACCTCGACGCTCGGACTGGTCGGCCTGGTCTACGGGTTCATCCGGGCCGCCTCGGACGGCTGGTCGGACGGCATCACGCTCGGCTCCTTCGCGGCCGGCGCGATCCTGCTCGCCGCCTTCCTCGTGGTCGAGAGCCGCACCGACCAGCCGATCACCCCGATGCACTTGTTCGCCGACCGTAACCGCACCGGCGGCCTGGTGATGATGCTCTGCCTGGCCGCGGCCATGTTCGGCATCTTCTTCTACGTCGTGCTGTTCGTGCAGGGTCCGCTCGGCTACAGCCCGTTGAAGGCCGGCGTCTCCTTCCTCCCGATCAGTGTCGCGATCATCATCGCCGCGCAGATCGCCTCCAACCTCCAGGCCAAGTACGGCCCGAAGCCCTTCATGGCGGGCGGCGCCCTCCTGGTCACCGTCGGCCTCACCTGGCTGACCCAGATGGGCAAGGACAGCGGCTACCTGGACGGGGTCCTCGGCCCCACGGTGGTGTTCGGCTTCGGCATGGGTCTGATCTTCGTCCCGGTGATGCTGCTCGCCGTCGCGGGCGTTCCGGGCGAGGAGACCGGCGCCGCCTCCGGCCTGCTCAACTCGATGCAGCAGATCGGCGGTTCGCTCGGCCTGTCGATCCTGACCACGGTCTTCGCGCACTACGCCACGGCCGAGGCCGCCGTGCAGCTGCCGAAGTTCATGGAGAGCGCGAAGCCGGAGCAGTTGGCCTACCTCCAGCAGCACCACGAGTTCCCCCAGGGCACGGATGCCGCGAACACCGTGCTCACCCAGGGCATTTCGCACGGCTTCATCGTGGGCGCCGCACTCGCGGCGGTCGCCCTGCTGGTCTCGGTCTTCGTGATCAAGGCCAAGGCCGGCGATCTGCCGAGCGACTCCTCCGCCGTCGCGATGCACTGACACCGCCGACACGCACCGACACCACCGGCACGTACCGGCACATCGCGACGCACCGGCACCACCGCGCCGCACCACGACCGGCACCGGCACCGCGCAACGCGCCGCCACCGCAGCAGCAGTGAACCGAGGCGGCACGACGACCAGGGTCGGCCGGGAGCAGGACGCTCCCGGCCGGCCCTGCGGCTGTCCGCGGCCCCTCCCTCTCCCCGGTCGGCCTACAGGTCCTCGTACAGGAGCCCCGCCCGGTCGCAGGCCGAAGGGCCGTTCGCAGGCCGGTCCGCCAACGGCCGGTCCGCCAGGATCTCCCGGGCCCGGACGGCCGCGAGGCTGGTCGCGTACCACGGCTTCGCGCCGCCGCCCAGGTCCTGCGCGATCAGCTGCAGCGCGCAGCTCCGGTGCGGTTCGGGGAGCCGGTCCAGGGCGGGCACCGCGTCCGCCGAGAGGCGCCGGACGTTGCGCAGGTCGATGGTCGCGGCGCGGGTGTCGTCCCGCCGGGCCTGCTCGTACCGGGCGACGTTCTGCTCGGCGACGATCGCGTCCGGGCCCATCAGGCCGTAGACCGCGACGGTGAGCATCCCGCTGAGGACCACGACGCGCGGCAGCCAGCCGGTGCGGCGGGTCAGCCCGGCGGCGATCAGCAGCAGGAAGACGGCGCCCAGCCACACCTCGACCACCAGCACCCAGAGCCGCAGCCGGGTCAGCCCGGAGGCGTCCACGTAGAACCACATCCGGCCGAGTGCCGAGGCGACCACGGCCAGCGCCAGCAGGCAGAGCAGTCCGAGCAGGATCCGTGCCACCCGGCGGTCGGTCGCGGTGGTGCGCGGCGCCCAGCGCTTGGCGACCGCCACCACGACCAGCGTCAGCACGGTGATCACACTGAGCTGCCAGAAGCCCTGCCGGGCGTACTCGGAGCGACTCATCCCGGTGCTGCTCAGCACGGCGTCGGCCCCACCCAGCACGACCACGGCCTGGATCACCGCGAAGACGCCGAACATCAGGTTCAGCGCGACCAGCGGCAGCGCCCACTCCAGCCGCTGCCGCTCCCGGCCGGGCCGGATCTCCGTGCGGTCCCAGCGGCGAGGGCCGGCGGCCATGTGCGCGAAGCCCAGCGTGGTCACCGTCCCGAGTGCGAACAGTGCGCCGCGCCCCGGGAGTTGGTCGAGTTCGAGGTCCGGGCTGAGGCTGCCCAGCAGGTCCGCCATGGCGGCGTCGGCGCTGGCGAACAGCAGGCCGAAGACGGTCAGCAGGGCGGCGGCGACCGCCAGCGCCTTGAGCACCGGGACGATCCGGCCGCGACCGGGCAGCGGTCGTCGGCCCAGGCCGTCCCAGACCCAGCCCGCGGAGGGCACCAGCTGCCACAGGATGCCGGGCAGCGGGAACAGCACTCCCGGCCAGCGGCGGCCGCCGTGCAGGGCCAGCGAGGCCAGCGCGGGCGCACCGACGACGGCCAGCGCCGCGGGCCACCCGGCGTCCCACCAGGCCGGGACGGCGAGCAGGGCGAGGGCGAGCAGGCTCCACACCGCCGTCCAGGGGCGGATCCGGCGGCCGGCCGCCCGGGCGGCGACCCCGGCGCCGACGGTGGCGGCGGCGCCCAGTACCAGCAGGTCGGGGCCCAGGCCGTCGTAGAGCAGCCAGGCCGTCAGCAGGCCGGTGAGCAGGGCCGCCAGGAGGACCTTGGGTGTGGCCGCCGCGCGGCGCTCGGGATCGCTGCGGCGCAGCCACGCACCGGGCGCGGACGCGGATGCGGACGCGGACGCGGACGCACCAGGCGAACCGGGCGCCCGGCCCGGGCCCGGTCGGCCCTGCGGGTGGGAGACCGCCGTGCGGTACGGGTCGTACGGATCGTACGGGTCGTACGGGTCGAACGGGTTGCCCGCCGCGGCCGGACCGGACACCGCGGCCGGCCCCGGCGCCACCGCGGGACCGGCCACCCCGGTCACCCCGGCCGGACCTGACGCACCGGCCGGACGTGACGCCTCGACCGGACCGGCGGGTGCGCCAAGCCCGACGGACACAGCAGGCTCATCGGGCACAGCGGGCCCAACGGACACAGCAGGCTCATCGGGCACAGCGGGCTCGGCGGGCGCACCAGGCCCGGAGGGTTCGGGCGAGTCGGACGGGGCTGGCGTGGACGGGCCGGACATGAGTCCCCCTCAGTGGTCGGCGGGCATGCGGAAGCCGCCCTTCGGGCGGTCCGCCAGGAGCGCGCTCGGCGCCCCAACCGCTGCCGACTGTAGACCATTCTGAACAGGTTCAAAAATCGATTCCGAACGCGTTCAAAATGCCCCAGCCCTCAGAGGACTCCCCGGCTACCCCTTCACCGACCCGGCCAACAGCCCCCGGACGAAGTACCGCTGGAGACTGAAGAAGACGATCAACGGCACGATGATCGACAGGAACGCCCCGGCCGTGAGCAGCTCCCAGCGCCCGCCGAGCGAGCCGGAGAGCTGCGCCAGCCGCACCGTCATCGGCGCCACCTCCGGTGTGCCGCCCGCGAAGGTCAGCGCCACCAGCAGGTCGTTCCAGACCCACAGGAACTGGAAGATCGCGAACGAGGCCAGCGCCGGGGTGCAGAGCGGCAGCACGATCGAACGGAAGATCCTGACGTGCGAGGCACCGTCCACCACCGCGGCCTCCATCAGGTCCCGCGGCAACTGGGCGATGAAGTTGTGCAGCAGGAACACCGCCAGCGGCAGCGCGAACATGGTGTGCGCCAGCCACACCGGCGCGTAGCTGCCCTTCAGGTCCACCGCCGGGATCAGCGTCAGCGAGCCCAGGTGCGCGCCGCCGGAGAACAGCCGCAGCAACGGGATCAGCGCCATCTGGAGCGGCACCACCTGGAGCGCGAACACCGTGAAGAAGACCGCGTCGCTCCCCCGGAACCGCACCCAGGCCAGCGCGTACGCCGCCATCGCCGCCAGCACCAGCGGGAAGACCGTCGCCGGGACACTGATCGCCAGCGAGTTGACCAGGAAGGGCATCAGACCGGTGGAGGCCCCGGAGCCGCCCTCGAACAGCACGGAGTGGTAGTTGTCGAGGCCGAGGTCCGGGTGGAGGAAGGCGTTCCACCAGCCGCTGGCGGTCACGTCCTGCTTGGGCCGCAGCGAGGTCACCAGCAGACCCAGCGTCGGGATCGTCCAGAGCACCGTCATGGCGATCACGAACACCGAGGCCGGCGGGCTGCTGAAGGCCTTCCGCACCGGCCGCGTCGGCTCCACCGGTCGCGCAGACCCCACCGGTCGTACGGCCTTCACCGCCCGTGCCGCCCTCGCCGCCCCCCTCGCCGCCCGTGCCGCCCTAGCCGCCTGTACCGGCCGCGTCGGCTCCACGGGTTCCACCGCGCCCTCCCGGCCGTCCGTCCCGGTCACCGGACCTCACGCTCCTTCCGCAGCTGCACGATGTTGTAGGCCACCAGCGGCAGCACCGCGAGGAAGAGGAGCACCGCGAGGGCGCTGCCCCGACCGGAGTTGAACTGCACGAAGGACTGCGAGTACATCTCGTTGGCCAGCACCTGGGTGCCGAAGTTGCCGCCGGTCATGGTGCGGACGATGTCGAAGGCCTTCAGGGTGATGAGCATGACCGTGGTCAGCACGACCATCACCGTGCTGCGGATCATCGGCACGGTGACGTACCAGAACAGCCGCACCCCACGCGCGCCGTCCAGCCTGGCCGCCTCCACCACCTCCGCCGGGATCGCCTTGATCGCCGCCGACAGCACCACCATCGCGAAGCCGGTCTGCACCCAGACCATCACCGCCATCAGCAGGAAGGTGTTCAGCGGCTGGGAGAGCAGCCAGTTCGGTGGGTCGTCCCAGCCCACCGCGACCGCGAGCTGGCTGAGCAGACCGATCTGCGGCTGTCCCGGCCCGCGCGACTCGTAGACGAACTTGAAGATGATCGACGCGCCGACCAGCGAGATCGCCATCGGCATGAAGATCAGCGACTTGTACACCGACTGGCCGCGCATCCGGTCCACCAGCAGCGCCAGCACCAGGCCCAGCCCGGTCGCCACCAGCGGGGCGACCAACAGCCAGAGCAGCGTGTTGACCAGCACCTTCTGCACCGAGTCGGTGGTGAAGGCCCAGCCGAAGTTCTCACCGCCGACGAACCGGGTGCCGTCGTCGTTCTGGAAGCTGAGGTAGACCGTGCGGAGCAGCGGCACGACCAGGCCGACGGCCAGCAGCAGCACCGCCGGGCCGAGGAACACCGCGACCGACAACGGCCGGGCCAGCCGGCCCCTGGCCCGGCCGACGACCAGGAGGACCACCAGCAGGATGCCGAGGAAGCCCGCGACGGCACCCACGGTGTTGCCGAACTTGACCGCCGCGTCGTTCCAGGCGCCGGCCGCCAGGTTCTCGACGGTCAGCCCGTCGGCGGCCGGCGCCGCGACGGGTGACGGGAATCCGGGTACGGACGATCCGGGTACGGACATGGCCGCGCGTCCCTTCGAGTGCGGTGGGAAGGGGGCGGGCGGTGCGGGTGGGTGGCCCCGCACCGCCCTCGACAGGTGGTCCCGGGTGTGCCGGAAGCGGCCCCGGCACGTCGGCCGCTGACGACCGGGCTCCGGCCACCGGCTGCCGACAACAACCGGCAACCGACGACCGGCTGCCGACTACCGACTACCGACGACCGGCAACCGGCTGCCGACGACCGACTGCCGACTGCCGAACTACTGCGGCCAGGCGGCGTCGATGTCGGCGGCGGTCTTCTGGATCGACTGGCCCTCGGCGAACCAGGCGGTCAGCGACTTCCACTCCTGCCCGGCGCCCACGGCGGCCGGCATCAGGTCGGAGCCGTCGAAGCGGAACGTCGCCGACGGGTCGGTCAGCGCCGCGGCCGACAGCTTGTCGATCGGGTCGGTGTAGAGGCTCTTGTCCACGCCCTGGTTGGCCGAGACCCAGCCGCTCGCGGTCTTCACCCGGCTGCTCGCCCAGTCCGAGCTGGACAGGTAGTTCTGCACCGCCTGCACCTCGGGCCGGCTGGAGAAGGCCGCCAGGAACTCGCCGCCGCCCTCCACCGGATTGGCGACCGACGGGTTCACCGCGGGCAGCTGGAAGGCGAAGACGTCCCCGTCCGGGCCGACCTTGGTGCCCTTGGGCCACTGCGCCTCGTAGAAGGACGCCTGCTGGAGCATCTGGCACTTGCCACTCAGGATCGGTGTTCCCGCGTCCTGGAAGGTGGTGGTGGCGATCGACTTCACGTCACCGAAACCCGCGTTGACCCAGGCCGGGTTCTGCATCCAGTCGGCGACCGTCTTCATCGCGGTGGTGATCTTCTGGTCGGAGAACTTCACCTGGTGGCCGACCCACTGGTCGTACACCTCGCCGCCGTACGAGCCGAGCACCACCTCCTCCAGCCAGTCGGTGGCCGGCCAGCCGGTGGCCGTCCCGGAGGCGATGCCGCCGCACCACGGCTTGGCGCCGCCCGCCTGGGCGATCCGGTCGCTGAGCGCCATCAGGTCGGTCCAGGTCTTGGGCACCTCGTAGCCGGCCGCCTTGAAGGCCTTCGGCGAGTACCAGACCAGCGACTTCATGTTGGCGCTCATCGGGGCCGCGTAGAAGGTGCCGTTGACCGAGCCGTAGGTCTTCCAGATCGGGCTCCACTTGCCCTGGTTGGCGACGGTCTCGGCGGGCGGCTTCACCACCTTGCCGCTCTTCACCATCTGGGCCAGCAGGCCGGGCTGCGGGACGATCGCGAAGTCCGGGGCGTTGCCGCCGGAGACCCGGACCGGCAACTGGGACTCGAAGTCGTTCGATCCCTCGTAGCTGATCCTGATCCCGGTGCACTTGGCGAATTCGGCCCAGGACTTCTCCAGGTTGTCCGACTCCGGGCTCAGGATGGAGGCGAACATCGTCACGGTGGTGCCCGAGTGTCCGGCGTACGGCTGGTACTTGGCGCAGTCACCGGACAGCGACGCGGCCGATCCGCCACCGCCGCCACCCGAACCGCCGGAGCTGTTGGAGCAGGCCGCGGTCAGTGCCAGCGCCGCCACCAGGACGGGCACGGAGGCCAGGCGACGGCGGTGACTCACGTGCGGTGCGGTCGGGTTGAGGGTCAATGCGGTTCTCCTCGCCAGAGCATGCTGCCGACGGTGGACTGAACGACATTGCGCTGTACCGGAGATGGGCCTGCAGGGAGCAGAGGGGCGGGCGGCCGGACTGATCGAAGACGTTAACGCAGCCGTCGGCCCGCGCCAAGGTGCACGACCGCCCCCGACCGTAAACCCGGCCGGGGGCGGCGATGATGACGCACCGTCAGAACAGCCGGATCGGCAGCTCCAGCAGGCTGTTCACCACCAGCGAGGGGCTCGGCCGCAGCTCGGCGTCCGGCACGGCGAGCGACAGCCCCGGGAAGCGCTCGAACAGCGCGGGCAGCGCGATCCCCGCCTCCAGCCGGGCCAGCGGGGACCCGGGGCAGACGTGCGGGCCGTGGCCGAAGGACAGGTGGCGGCTCGGGTCCCGGGTGATGTCGAAGACCTCGGCCGTCACCCCGTGCTGCAACGGGTCGCGGCCGATCGCGTTGTACGAGACCAGCACCGGCTCGCCGGCCGGGATCACCACGTCGCCCACCGGGATGGGCTCGGCCGCGAAGCGGAACAGGAAGTTGCTGGTCGGGGGCGTCCAGCGGAGCGACTCCTCGACCACCGCGTCCCAGGACACCCGGCCCGAACGCACCAGCTCCAACTGGTCCGGGTGGGCCAGCAGGGCCCGCACCGCGTTGCCGATCAGGTTCACCGTGGTCTCGTGGCCGGCCGCGATGATCACCCGCAGGGTGGCCGCCGCCTCCGCGTCGGTCAGCGCCCCGCCCTCGGTGTCGGCCGCCAGCAGGACGCTCGCCAGGTCCTCACCCGGGGCCGAACGGCGCTGCGCCACGAGGTCGTTGACGAAGGCGTTCAGCCCGGCGACGGTCGCCTGGATGCCCTCCGGGTTCGGTTTGATGCCGAAGAACCGCTCGTACAGGTCGCGCAGCAGGCCGTGGTCCGACTCCGGCACGCCCAGCAGCGAGCAGATCACCGTCATCGGCAGCGGGAAGGCGAAGGCCGTCTTGAGGTCCACCACCGGCTCGCCCGCCGCCAGGGCGTCCAACAGCGCGTGGGTGACCTCCTCCACGCGCGGCCGCATCAGCTCCACCCGGCGCGGGGTGAAGGCCTGGGCGACCAGTGCCCGCAGCCGCCGGTGCTCGGCGCCGTCGGTGGTCACCATGCTCGGGCCGGGCACCGCCAGGCCGATCAGCGGCCAGGTCCTCGGGACCTCGCCGCGCTGGTAGGCCGCCCAGTGCGCGGCGTCCTTCACCAGCCGGGCGTCCGTCAGCAGGTCGCGCGCGGCGCCGTGCCGCGTCACCGCCCAGGCGAGGACCCCGCCGGGCAGCTCGACCGGCACCGCCGGGCCGGCGGCCCGCAGCAGCGCGCCCTCCGCCGCGTTGTCGCGGGCCAGCGGGTCGAGGGCGATTCGGGCCGGGGCAGCGGTCATCGGCAACTCTCTTTCTTGCGCCAGGTGTTGGTGGATCAGGCCGGGTGGCCGGGGGTGAACGAGACCGGCAGCGCCACCAGCCCGCGCACCCAGGCCGACGGCCGCCACACCAGCGCGTGCTCGGCCACCGCCAGCCGGAGGTCCGGCAGCCGGTCGAGCAGCACCTCGATCGCGGTGGTGGCGATCACCTCGGCCGCCTCCTGCGCCGGGAACGGGCAGCCGTGCTCGCCGTACGAGTAGCTCATGTGCGCCCGGTTCCCCTCCGCCGGGCGGCCGTCCGCCTGGCGCACGGCCGGGTCGGCGTTGGCCCCCGCGATGCCGAGCAGGACCATGTCCCCCTCGCCGATCCGCTGACCGCCCAGCTGGGTGTCGCGGACCGCCCAGCGGCCCGCGAAGATCTGCGTCGGGGTGTCCTCCCAGAGCGCCTCGTTCAGCGCCTGACTGATGCTGCGCCGGCCGCCGGCCAGCGAGGCCGCGAACCGCTCGTCGGTGAGCATCAGCCGCAGCGCGTTGGAGATCCAGTACGAGCTCGGCTGGTGGCCGGCGATCAGCAGCACCCGCAGGTCGCGCATCACCTCGTCGCGGGTCAGCCCGGCCGGGTGCGCCAGCATCCGCGAGGCGACGTCGGCCCCCGGGTACTCGGCCTTCTCCTCGACCAGCGCGGACATCAGCTCCAGCAGCCGCTGGGCGCCGGCCGGCGCGTCCGGGCCGCCGTCCAGCATGGACAGCAGTGCCCCGATCAGCTGCGGCGCCTGCTCCTCGTCCAGGCCGAGCACCCGGCAGAGCACCAGCAGCGGCATCCGGTGCGCGTACTCGGCGACCAGGTCGGCCTCACCGCGCCCGGCGAACTCGTCGATCAGCCCGTCGGCGATCTCCTCGGCGTGCTTGCGCAGCTCGTACGGGTCGACCCCGGCCAGCGCGTCGGTCACCGCGCGCGAACGCCGGACGTGCTCCTCGCCCTCGGCGTACAGGATCGAGGGGACGGGCGCCATCATCGGCTTCAGCGGCCAGTCGGCGGGCAGCGTCGCCCAGGCGTGCCAGCGGCTGGAGTCGCGGCCGAACAGCTGCGGCCGACCGGTCACCTGCTGGAGCTCGCGGTAGCCGATGACCAGCCAGGCGGGCACGCCGCCGGCCAGCTCGACCGGGGCGACCGGGCCGTGCGCGGCCCGCAGCTCCCGGTAGAGCTGGGACGGGTCGGTCTGGAAACGCGGCCCGTACAGCGGCGTGGCGCCGGCGTGCGCCGGGCAGCCCGGGGGCGGGGTGGCGGCGGGCTCGGTCACGGGGTGCTCTCCTCGTAGATCGCGTCGGATGCTCCGGCGAGGGCGGCCAGGTGGTGGACCAGTGCGATCAGCACCCGCTTGCCGGACTCGCGGTCGCGGGCGTCGCAGTCCACCAGGGGCACCTCGGCCGGCAGGTCCAGCGCCTCGCGGACCTGCTCCAGGGTGTGGCTCGCCTCACCGAAGTTGTTGCGGGCCACGATGAACGGCGTGCCGTGGTGCTCCAGCCGGTCGATCGCGTACCAGGAGTCCTCCAGCCGCCGGGTGTCCACCAGGACGACCGCGCCCAGGGCGCCGCTGAACAGCCGGTCCCAGAGGAACCAGAAACGTTCCTGCCCGGGCGCGCCGAACAGGTACAGCACCTGGCGCTCGGACAGGGTGATCCGGCCGAAGTCGAAGGCCACCGTGGTGGAGCGCTTGCCCCAGGCGCCGGCCGGGTCGATGCCCTCGCCCGCCCTGGTCATCACCTCTTCGGTGTTCAACGGGCGGATCTCGCTGACCGAGCCGACCAGGGTGGTCTTCCCCACCCCGAAGCCGCCCACCACCACGATCTTCAACGCGTTGTCGGCCGTCGCCCGCAGCGGGGTGCGCGCACCGGTGGGCCGGGCCTCGTCGACGAGCCCGACGTCAGAGCTGTTGGAGGCCATGCAGCACCTGCTTCAGCGTGTCGAGGTCGGGCAGCCGGGCCTTGTTCGGCGCGAACCTGGGGTGGCGGGCGGTGACCGCCCCGGACTCCAGCAGGTCCCCGAGCAGGATCTTCACCACCGAGACGGGCAACGACAGCTCCGCCGCCACCTCCACCACGGCCGTCGGGGCCTCGCACATCCGCAGGATCCGGGCGTGCTCCGACTGCATCCCCGGCGCCGGCTGCCGCTCGGCGACGATCAGGGTGACCAGGTCGAAGGCGTTCTCCGGAGCCCGGCTGCGGCCCCGGGTGATGGTGTAGAGACGGTCCGGGTCGTCGTCGCGGCCCGGCAGCACCGGCCCGGCATTCATATGCCGGCGCTCTCTTGCGCGGTGGCCTCGCCCTCCGCCTGCCGGGCGGGCGCGCTGAGGCGCACCCCGATCTGCTCGATCAGGCCGTGCATGTTGTGGCCGACCACGCCGACGTCCGCGTCGTCGTCCGTGACCACCGCCAGGTGGGCGCCCTCCCCGGCCGCCACGATGCACAGGATGCCGCCGTGGAACTCGGTCATCGACTGCCGCACGCCGCCGCTGCCGTCGCCGAACTCGATCGAGGCGCCGTGCGCCAGGCTCTGCAGGCCGGAGGCGATGGCCGCCAGCTGATCGGCCTGGTCGGTGCTCAGCCCGGCGGTGTGGCAGAGCTTGAGGCCGTCGGCGGAGAGGACCAGGGCGTGCCGGGTGCCGGGGGTCGCCGCCAGCAGGTTCTCCAACAGCCAGTCGAGGTCACGGTCGGTGGCACTGCTCATCAGGTGTCCTTCTCGGTGACGGGGGAAGCGTCGGGCATGGTGTCGGGATCCGCGGTCGGCGCCCCGGCAGGGGGCTGCTCGGCCCCCGTGGGACGGGCGGCGGCCCGACGGAACGCGCCGAACCGGGCGGCCGCCCCCGCCGCGTCAGGGGCGACGGGCTTCGCGGTCCGGTCCGGTGCGGGGACGGTGGTGGCCAGCGTCTGCCCGCGGCGGCGCTGCGTCTACCGCTGGGGCTACCTGGCCGTGCGCTACATGCTGGAGCAGCACCGCTCCG
>NZ_JBEZUT010000241.1:0-13504 GCF_040636595.1 Kitasatospora sp. NPDC036755 | reverse complement strand
CGAGGCGACCCCGGCCGCCGAGGCCGTCGTGGCCGAGGCCGTCGCGGTCGTCGAGGCCGCCGCGGAGGCGGTCGCCGAGGCCGTCGAGGCTCCGGCCCCGGCCAAGAAGGCCACCCGCGCCCGGACCCGGAAGCCGAAGGCGGAGGCCGTCGAGGCCGCCGCCCCGGTCGCCGAGGCCGTCGTGGAGGCTCCGGTCGCCGAGGCCGTCGCCGACGCCGCCGAGGCCCCCGCCCCGGCCAAGAAGGCCACCCGCGCCCGGACCCGGAAGCCGAAGGCGGAGGCCGTCGAGGCCGCCGCGGAGGCTCCGGTGACCGAGGCCACCGAGGCTCCGGCCCCGGCGAAGAAGGCCACCCGCGCCCGCAAGCCGAAGGCCGAGGCCGTCGAGGCGGCTCCGGTCGCCGAGGCCGCCGCCGACGCCGCCGAGGCCCCCGCCCCGGCCAAGAAGGCCACCCGCGCCCGCAAGCCGAAGGCCGTCGCCGAGACCGCCCCGGAGGCCCCGGCCGCCGAGGCCGCCGCCGAGGTCCCGGCTCCGCGCAAGCGCACCCGCACCCGCAAGGCCGCCGCGCCCGCGGAGACCACCCCGGAGAGCTGACACCTCCGTGTCTCCCCCGAGGGGGCGGGCCAGGCCACCCGGCCCGGCCCGCCCCCTCGGGCGTTCCCGGCCCCTGGGTCCGTCGTCCGCCCCGTCGTCCGCCCGGAGAGCGGGCGCGGCGGCGGGGTGCGCGCCCGCAGGCCGGAGGCGGGGGCACCTCCCGGCCGGAGGCCGGGGGAGCCGTCGCGCACCCGGGAACGATCGGCGGGACGCCCTAAGCTCGGGGCGTCGGGGCGTCTCCGGCAGGACAGCAGGTCACCGGTGGGACAGCAGGGAGAGCCGCCCATGAGCACGCCGCCGTTTCTGACCCTGCCCGGGTGCGCCCGGGCCGAACGGGTGGTGACCGGGCGCGGGGAGTTCGCGGCGCTGCGGGCGGAGCCGGCCGGGCCGGTGCGCGGCTCGGCGCTGCTGGTGCCGGGGTTCACCGGCAGCAAGGAGGACTTCATCGGGCTGCTGGAGCCGCTGGCGGCCGCCGGGTACCGGGTGACGGCCGTGGACCAGCGCGGGCAGTACCAGACCGGCGGCCCGGACGACCCGGCCGCGTACGGCGTCGGGGCGCTCGGCGCGGACGTGAGGGCGCTCACCGGGGCGCTGGCGGCCGACGGCACGCCCCTGCACCTGCTGGGGCACTCCTTCGGCGGTCAGGTGGTGCGCGAGGCGGTGCTCGCCGCGGCCGCCGGGGGCGGCCCGCTGCCCTGGCGGTCGCTGACCCTGATGTCCACCGGCCCGGGCGCGATCGACCCGGCGGAGGCGGCCCGCACCAGGCTGCTGCTGGACGCCCTGCGGGGCATGGACCTGGAGCAGATCTGGCAGGTCATGCGGCAGCTGGAGGCGGAGAGCGGGAAACCGCGGCCGAACCTGGAACCGGCCGTCGCGGAGTTCCTGCACCGGCGCTGGCTGGCCAACGTGCCGCGGGCGCTGTCCGTCACCGGCGGTCACCTGGTGGCCGCGCCGGACCGGGTGGCGGAGCTGGCCGACGCCGCCTCCGGGCTGCCGATGCTGGTGCTGTCCGGGGTGCGGGACTACGCCTGGCCGGTTCCGGAGCAGACCGCGATGGCCGAGCGTCTGGGCGCCCGCCGGGTGCTGGTGGCGGACGCCGGCCACTCCCCCAACGCCGAGCGGCCGGCCGCCACGGCCGAGGCGCTGACCGCGTTCTGGGCCTGAGACCGGACCGCACGGACGCGCGTCGCCCCGGCCCGGTTCCCCCGGCCCGCCGAAAGTGGTCTGTACCACTTCTCCAATTTCGATCAGCTTCACCACAGGACAAAAGTCGTTAGTTACGGTAATCTTTGATTCTGTCCGGGAATCATCGCCGGCCTTCCGCTCGGCACCCTCACCCGAAACCCGGACTTCACGGACGGGCAACGGCCCGGAAGCATCGCCACGTCACCGTGGCTCACGAGGCACTGGACGCACCAGGCAAGCAAGGGGGGCCCTTGCCGCAGCAGACCGCCCCATCCGCGACCACGACCCGCCCGGTCCGGCCTCACCGCCGGATCCGCAGGACCCCGAAAGGGCTGATACCGACTCAGCCGCGACCGCCCCGCCCCGCGGGGCCAGGAAAGGAGACGCCCATGACGAAGACCATGCGCTTCGAGATCGTCCGACTCGACGATGCCAACGGCTCCGCCGCCGACCGCCTGATCGCCGACGCCGCCACCGTGCGCGAGGTCGTCGACGCCGCCGCCCGCACCGGCGAGCGCCTGCTCATCCGTCCGTGCCCGACCGTCTGACCAGGCGCGGCGACTCCGGGCACGAGCCCGCACCCGCCGCCGACGAACCGGGGGCGTCCGATCCGGACGTTCCGATACCCGACTGACGCCCCGTCACCGCATTCGCCGATGACGGGGCGTCAGTGTTTCCGGGGTCGGGTCCCCGGACGTTTGCCACCGCCCGGGACGGGACATCCCCCAACGGGAACCGCCCGCGCCGCGCCCACCCAGCGCCGGTTCGGGCGCCCGCCACCGACAGGTGCCGCCGAGCCCTCCGTACGGGTGATCGTCCTTGACGCGGCGGTCCGGAGGGAGGAGCGTTGACGGCTATGAGGGGCGAGCCAAGCTGCCCGAGGTGCGCCGGTCGGGTCCGCGCCCCCGGTCTGTTCTCAGACACCTGGCAGTGCGACCGGCACGGAGCCGTGCACCCGATGCAGCCCGTACTGCCGCCGAGCGTGGAGGCCCTCGGCGTCGCCGTCGCCCGATCCCAGGTCCCGGTCTGGCTGCCCTGGCCGCTGCCGGTCGGCTGGCTCTACACCGGCATCGCCCACGTCGGCGACGACGTCTCGGGCGCCCGGGCCACCGCCGTCGCCTGCTCGGGGCCGGCCCCGCTCGGCGGCTTCGGCGAGCTGGTGCTGGTCGCCGAGGAGCTGGGGGTCGGTCTCGGCGCCCGGTACGCCGGACTGCCCGGCCCCGACCCGGGCGACTCCGTCGGCCTCTACAAGCCCGCCGACGCCAAGCTGATGGCCGCCGGTCGGCCCACCCCGATGTTCCACGTCCCGGACGCCCCGGCCGACCGCGCGGTGTTCGTCGGCGAGGCCCGCGGGCTGTGGCTCTGGGCCGTCGCCTGGCCCGAGCAGTCCGCCCTGGTCATGTACGACGAACTGGTGCTCACCGACCTGCGCGAGGCCGGCGCCGAACTGGACCTGCTCCCCTGCGGGGCGCTCTCCCCCCGGCTGCTCGGCTGACCGCCGGCCTATCCTGGGCCGCACCCACGAGCACCCGGGAGCCAGATCCGTGCGCATCGACCTGCACGCCCACAGCAACGCCTCCGACGGCACCGACAGCCCGGCCGAGCTGGTCGCGGCGGCCGCCGCCGCGGGCCTCGACGTGGTGGCGCTGACCGACCACGACACCGTGGCCGGCCACGCCGAGGCCGCCGGGGCGGTGCGCGCCCTGCCCGCGGGCACCCGGCTGACCGTCGTGCCCGGCGCCGAGCTGTCCTGCGCCGTGGACGGCATCAGCATGCACCTGCTGGCGTACCTGTTCGACCCCGAGGAGCCGGAGTTCGCCCGCGAGCGGGACCTGGTGCGCACCGACCGGTTCCGGCGCGGGCGGGCGATCGTGGAACGTTGCCGGGAGCTCGGCGCGGACATCAGCTGGGAGCAGGTGCGGCGGATCGCCGGGGCCGGCTCGGTCGGCCGGCCGCACATCGCCAGCGCGCTGGTCGAGGCGGGCGTGGTGGCCACCGTCTCGGACGCCTTCACCGCCGACTGGCTGGCCAACGGCGGGCGGGCGGACGTCCGCAAGCACGAGACCGACCCGGTCGTGGCGGTGCGGCTGGTGCGGGCGGCCGGCGGGGTGCCGGTGTTCGCCCACCCGGGCGCCGTCAAGCGCGGCCGGACGGTCTCCGACCAGGTGATCGCCGACCTCGCGGCGGCCGGGCTGGCCGGGCTGGAGGTCGACCACACCGACCACGACGAGGAGACCAGGGTGCGGCTGCGCGGCCTGGCCGGCGAGCTCGGCCTGCTGGTCACCGGCTCCAGCGACTACCACGGCAGCCGCAAGACGGTGCGGCTCGGCGAGCACACCACCGACCCGGAGGTGTACGGGGCGCTGCTCGCGCAGGCCACCGGCGCGCGGCCGATCGAGCGCTGAGCGGACGCGAACCAGCGAACCGCGAACCGCGGACCAGGGGACTCAGCGTCCCCTGGTCCCGATCCCGACGCCGACGCAGCCGCGCACCCGGCCCGCCCGACCGGGCGCCGGTTCAGTCCAGCCGGACGCCGCGCCGGTCCGGGTCGCGCAGGTCGGCGCCCTGGTCGAGCCAGCGCTCCTGGAGCGCGGCCGCGCCGTGCACCCGCTTCCAGCCCGCCTCGTTGGGCGTCATCGGCAGCAGCGGCAGGAAGCGGACCGGGTCGGCCGGGTCGGCCAGTTCCAGGTCCTCGACCAGGCCGCCCGGTTCGGCCGCGAGCACCGAGGTGAAGGGGGCGCCGTCCCAGAGCGGGGAGCCGAGGTCCAGCGAGCCGCCCGGGGCCAGCACCAGGCCCTCGACCTGCGGGGTGGCGGCGAAGGTGGCCAGGGTGCGCAGCACGCTGTCGTGCCCGCCCCGGACGGTCAGCACCAGTTCGACGCGCGGGCCGCGCAGTTGGTCGGCGACCGGCGCGGTCGGGTCGGCCATCGGCGCGGCGGACATGCCGAGCGTCGCGTACCGCACCAGGCCCTCGGCGTCCGGGCCGAAGCGCAGCACCTCGATCCGGTCGGCACCGAGGAAGGTGACCGCGGCGCGGCCGCTCGGCTCGCCGAAGGTGGAGATCAGCCGGGCCTCGACGGCGGCCAGCACCGCCTCCCGGGAGAGCTCCGGGGAGCTGCCGCCGTGGGGGTCGCCGAAGAGCGGGAAGTCGTGCGCCATGCCGGTGAGCGTAACCCCCCGGGGTTCGCGGGCCGCGTGCGGGCGGGCCGAGCAGGCCCCGGGTAGGGGCCGTACAAGGATCCCGTAAAGCCTTCGGAAACCTCCGGGAACCCCTCGGGCTCGACGCCCGGTCAGATGTTAGGGTGAGCGACTGGCCACCGGGATCGTTTCGTCCCGGGGCGGCGGCGCGAAGGAGGTGGTTGCGGTGGATACCGGCCGACCATGCAGTACCGGCAGCTCTGCCCGGCCCCGACTTCCCCGTACCCCGCGCCCCGCAGGCCCAACCGGCTGAATCAGCCGCGGTAGCCCCGGGCGCAGGCCCCACGGCGGACGGACCGGCCGGGAGAGCACTTTCATCCCCCGTTCCACCGGTGTTCTCCGCCGTCGTACCGCGGCCGAACGTTCTTCCTCCGTGCCGCCGCGCGACGGTTCCTGCCTCTGGGAGCCTGCCATGTCGATGATCAACAGCCTGCGCGCCGCCGTCCGCACCAACCGCCGCCGCGGTGCGGCCGGCGTCTACGACGCCCTGCCCGAGGACGCCGGTTCGGCGGTCGTGGACTGCGCGGTCTACCAGCACGGCAAGCGCAGGGGCGAGACGTGCAGCCCGCGCGAGGCCGCCCGCCGGGTCAAGGCCGCCCACCAACTCCCCGAGGGCGAGGGCTCGTTCAGCTGGATCGGGCTGCACGAGCCGACCGAGGCCGAGTTCGAGGGGATCGCCCAGCGCTTCGGCCTGCACCCGCTCGCGGTCGAGGACGCGGTGCACGCGCACCAGCGGCCCAAGGTCGAGCGCTACGACGACGTGCTGTTCGCCGTCTTCAAGACCATCCGCTACGTCGAGCACGACCAGCTCACGCCCACCAGCGAGGTGGTGGAGACGGGCGAGCTGATGGTCTTCGCCGGCCGGGACTTCGTGATCACCGTCCGGCACGGCGGCCACGGCTCGCTGCAGGAGCTGCGCCACCGGCTGGAGGCCGACGCGGACGAGGCGGGACTGCTCGCCAAGGGCCCGGCGGCGGTGCTGCACGCGATCGCCGACCACGTGGTGGACAACTACCTGCTGGTCGCCGAGCGGCTCCAGAACGACGTGGACGAGATCGAGTACGGCGTCTTCTCGGCCAAGGGCGGGCGCAGCGCCGACGTCGGACGGGTCTATCAACTCAAGCGCGAGGTCCTGGAGTTCAAGCGTGCCGTGGTGCCGCTGCTGCGTCCGATGCAGCAGCTGTCCGAGCCGCTCCAGCGGCTGGTCGACCCGGACATCCAGAAGTACTTCCGGGACGTCGCCGACCACCTGGCCCGGGTCGCCGAGCAGGTGCACGGCTTCGACGAGCTGCTGAACTCGCTGCTGCAGGCGAACCTGGCGCAGGTCTCGGTGGCGCAGAACGAGGACATGCGCAAGATCACCGCCTGGGCGGCGATCTTCGCGGTGCCCACCATGATCACCGGCGTCTACGGCATGAACTTCGAGTACATGCCGGAGCTGCACCACAAGTACGGCTATCCGACGGTGCTCGGCGCGATCGTGCTGATCTGCTTCGGGATGTACCGGGGCTTCCGCCGCAACGGCTGGCTCTGACGGCCGCCCGCGCTCAGCGCCGTCCGCCGCGGGCGACCAGGACCAGGCCGAGCAGGATCAGCACCACCGCCGGGTAGGCGGCCGCCGGCGGCCACTGGCCCAGCCAGAGGGCGGCGATCAGCGCCGCGCCCGGGGTCTCCAGCAGGATCGCGGTGGAGGTGATCGACGGCCCGAGGCTGCGCACCACCCGGTTGCTCAGCGAGTGGCCGAGCAGCTGGGCGGCGACCATCAGCAGCACGATCTGCCACCACACCCCGGCCGGCCACCCGGCCAGCGGCGTTCCGGCGGCCAGGCAGATCCCCAGCAGCACCACCGCCGTGGTGGCGTAGCAGACCAGGGTGTACGCGGTGGTGCTGACGGTCCTGCGGACCTCGGCGCCCAGCAGCATGTACCCGGCCGCGGCCAGTCCGGCGGCGAGCGCGAGCGCGTCGCCGAGCAGCGCGCGCGGGGAGAGCGAGAGGTCCACGCCGGTGAGCACCAGCACGCCGGCGAAGGCGACGACCGTGCCGAGCCAGACCGTCCGCGGCGCCCGGACGCCCATCAGCCGCATCAGCAGGATGGTCCACAGCGGGGTGGTGGTGACCAGCGCGGTGGCCGAGGCCACCGAGGTCATCCGCAGGCTGGGCATCCAGAGCGCGAAGTGCACGGCGAGCAGCGTCCCGGCGGCCACCGCGAGCAGCAGCGCCCGCCGGCCGATCCCGCGCAGCTCGGCGCGGTGGCGCAGCAGCGCGTACGGGCCGAGGACGCCGACCGACATGACGTTGCGCCAGAGGGCGATCGCCAGCGCGGGCGCGGCGGTGGCGCTGATCAGCGGGCCGGACAGCGAGATGCCGCCGATCGAGACGGCGAGCAGCAGCAGGTCGAGGGTGGGGAGCGGGTGCGCCGGGCCGGGGCCGGCGGTCGCGGAGGGGGCGGTCGCTGGGGCGCCGGAGGGGGCGGTCGCGGGCCGGGCGGCGGGCACGGCGCTCCTTGCTGGTCGCGGGGGCGGGGCGGTCGTACGGGCGTGGCCGTACGGGGGCGGTCATACGGTAAGGCCCGTGGCGGCGCAATGGAACTGTCGCCCGGAAGCTGAGACACCCGGCCGGCGGCGGAAGCCGTACGCTGTCGGCCATGGACCGTACGCCCGCCGCCGCGACCGCCGACGACTTCCTCGACCAGGCCCTGCTGGAGGAGGCCGCGAAGAAGTCCGGTCTGCTCTGGGTGCGCGCGGACGGGCAGGAGCACGCCCGGCCGCTGTGGCACGCCTGGCACGACGGCGCGGTCGTCGTGGTCGGCGGAGGCGCCGAGCAGCCGCTGCACGGCCTGGAGCCCGGCACCGGGGCCGTGGTCACCGTCCGCAGCAAGGACAAGGGCGGCCGGCTGACCGGCTGGAACGCCCGGGTGGTCGAACTCGCCCCGGACGGCGAGGCCTGGCTGGGCGCCGTCGACGAACTCAAGGGCAAGCGGCTGAACGCGCCCGACACCGACGCCATCACCGTCCGCTGGGCCCGCGAGTGCCGGGTGCTGCGGCTGGAGCCGGCCGGCCCGCTCACCGAGCACCCCGGGGCGATGCCCGACGGCTCGCACGCCGCGCAGCCGATGCCCACCCCGGCCACCACCCGGCTGCCGATCCCGGCCGGCCTGCCCAAACTGCTGTTCAAGCGCCGTTAAAGGTTCATGCCCAGGACTCGTCCGGCCGCTACCGTGCCTCCCGGCCGGGCCCGGAACACGCGGGTAGCCTTGGCCGCGAGTGCGCCCCCGGCGCATCCGGTACGGCGTCGAGCGAGTCGAGGGAGTCCATGGCAGGGCCAGGTACCCGGGTCTTCATCTCCCATCTGTCCGCCATCGCGGTCTTCGACCCGAACGGCGACCAGGTCGGGCGGGTCCGGGACGTGGTCGTGTCGCTGCGGCTCGGCGGCCGCCCGCCGCGCGTGCTCGGCCTGGTGGTCGAGGTGGTCGGCCGGCGCCGGATCTTCCTGCCGATGACCCGGGTGACCAGCCTGGAGTCCGGCCAGGTGCTCACCACCGGCGTGATCAACCTGCGCCGCTTCGAGCAGCGCCCGTCCGAGACCCTGGTGCTCGCCGAGCTGCTGGACCGCACCGTCACCTGGTCCAAGACCGGTGAGGAGGTCACCGTGCTGGACGTCGGCATGGTGCAGACCCGGCTGCGCGAATGGGAGGTCAGCAAGGTCTTCGTCCAGGTCGGCCGGGCCGGCCGGCTGCGCAAGGGCCGGGGCGAGCGGCTCACCCTCGACTGGCAGGACGTCACCGGCTTCTCGCTCCCCGAGCAGGACCAGGGCGCGGCCAACCTGCTCGCCACCTTCGAGCAGCTGCGCCCCGCCGACCTCGCCAGCGTGCTGCACCACCTGTCCGCCAAGCGCCGGGCCGAGGTGGCCGCCGCCCTGGACGACGAGCGGCTGGCCGACGTCCTGGAGGAGCTGCCCGAGGACGACCAGGTCGAGATCATCGGCAAGCTCCAGGAGGAGCGCGCCGCCGACGTCCTGGAGGCGATGGACCCGGACGACGCCGCCGACCTGCTCTCCGAGCTGCCCGGCGACGAGGCCGAGCGGCTGCTCCAGCTGATGGAGCCGGACGAGGCCGCGCCGGTGCGCCGCCTGCTGACGTACGAGGAGGACACCGCCGGCGGTCTGATGACCACCGAGCCGATCGTGCTGGAGCCGGACGCGACGGTCGCCGAGGCGCTGGCCCGGGTCCGGGTCAGCGACCACAAGCCCGCGCTGGCCGCGCAGGTCTTCGTCTGCCGCCCGCCGAACGAGACCCCGACCGGCCGCTACCTGGGCACCGTGCACTTCCAGCGGCTGCTGCGCGAGCCCCCGTACGTCCTGGTCGGCTCGCTGGTGGACGACGACCTGGACCCGCTGCCGCCGGACACCCCGCTGTCGCTGATCACCAGCTACCTGGCGACCTACAACCTGGTCGCCGCCCCGGTCGTGGACGAGGCGGACCACCTGCTCGGCGCGGTGACCGTCGACGACGTGCTCGACCACCTGCTGCCGGAGGACTGGCGCGACGCCGCGCCGCACCCGGACGACGTCCACCAGGACGAGAGGGAGGGAGTGACCGGTGGACGGTGACCGCAACGGACGGCCGGACGACTCCGCGCGCCGGCGCCTCCAGGGCGAACTGCGCCGGCTGCGGCAGCTGCGCGAGCTGCGCACCCGCGAGGGCGCCCGGGACCGGCGCGCGGAGACCGCGCCGATCACCGGCACCGGCCGCACCCGGCTCGACCAGCCGCGCACCGCGCGCCCCGGTCTGCTCTCGCTGCCCTCCTACGACCCGGAGGCCTTCGGCGTCCTGTCCGAGCGGATCGCCCGTTTCCTCGGCACCGGTCGGTTCATCGTCTGGATGACGGTCGTGGTCGTCGTCTGGATAGCGTGGAACACCCTGCTGCCGACGAGCGTGCGCTTCGACGAGTACCCGTTCATCTTCCTGACCCTGGCGCTGTCCCTGCAGGCCTCGTACGCGGCCCCGCTGATCCTGCTGGCGCAGAACCGCCAGGACAACCGGGACCGGGTCAACATGGAGCAGGACCGGGCCCGCAGCGACCGCAACATCGCCGACACCGAGTACCTGACCCGCGAGGTCGCGGCCCTGCGGCACGGGCTCGGCGAGGTCGCCACCCGGGACTTCATCCGATCCGAACTCCAGTCCCTGCTCAAGGAGATCGACGAGCGCCGGGACGCCCCCGAACCGCTGTGACCCGCGGCACGCTACCGACCGGTTAAGGACCCCGCCGAGCGCCGTACCATCAAGGCATGGCCAACGAGACAGAGGTCGCGGCCGGCGTCACGGAGGAGTCCGTACGCCAGGCGCTGGCGACCGTCAACGACCCGGAGATCAACCGTCCGATCACCGAGATCGGCATGGTGAAATCGGTCGAGATCGCCGAGGGCGGCGCGGTGCGCGTCGCGGTCTACCTGACGGTCTCCGGCTGCCCGATGCGCGACACCATCGTCACCCGGGTGCGCGAGGCGGTCGGGAAGGTCCCCGGTGTGACCGGCGTCGAGGTCGAGCTCGACGTGATGAGCGACGAGCAGCGCAAGGAGCTGTCCCAGCTGCTGCGCGGCGGCGCCCCCGAGCGGGAGATCCCGTTCGCCAAGCCGGGCACGCTGACCCGGGTCTACGCCGTCGCGTCCGGCAAGGGCGGTGTCGGCAAGTCCTCGGTGACCGTCAACCTGGCGGCCGCGATGGCCGCCGACGGGCTGAAGGTCGCCGTGGTGGACGCCGACATCTACGGCCACAGCGTGCCGCGCATGCTCGGCGTCGAGGGCCGGCCGACCCAGGTCCAGGACATGATCATGCCGCCGCAGGCGAACGGCGTGAAGGTCATCTCGATCGGCATGTTCACCCCGGGCAACGCCCCGGTGGTCTGGCGCGGCCCGATGCTGCACCGCGCGCTCCAGCAGTTCCTCGCCGACGTCTACTGGGGCGACCTGGACGTGCTGCTGCTGGACCTGCCGCCCGGCACCGGCGACATCGCGATCTCGGTGGCCCAGCTGGTCCCCAACGCGGAGATCCTGATCGTCACCACCCCGCAGATGGCCGCCGCCGAGGTGGCCGAGCGGGCCGGCACCATCGCGGTGCAGACCCACCAGAAGATCGTCGGCGTGATCGAGAACATGTCCGGCATGCCGTGCCCGCACTGCGACGAGATGATCGACGTCTTCGGCACCGGCGGCGGCCAGACCGTCGCGGACGCGCTCACCCGCACCGTCGGGGCGACCGTCCCGGTGCTCGGCTCGATCCCGATCGACGTGCGGCTGCGCGAGGGCGGCGACGACGGCCGCCCGGTCGTGCTCGCCGCGCCCGACTCCCCGGCCGGCGCCGCCCTGCGCGCGGTGGCCGGCAAGCTCGGCGGCCGCCAGCGCGGACTGTCCGGGATGTCGCTGGGCCTGACGCCCAAGAACAAGTTCTGATCCGGCGACCCGCCGGTCCGCGGGCGGACTCCCCTTCGACCCGCTGACCGGCGGGCACACCGCCGGCGCCGGTCGGCCTCGCAGGACCCGCGGACGGCCCGGAGACGGCCTGGGAAGAACGTTGCCCGGGCCGTCTCTCCGGGCCGTCCTACGGCCGGGTGTAGGCGGCCAGGTCCGGGACGGTGGAGAAGCCGATGCCGTAGGCGCTGACCCCGCGCCCGTAGGCGCCGAGCAGGACCCCGGGGGCCTCGCCGGCCAGCACCCAGCCGTACTCGGACTCGCGGTAGCGGAAGGGCTGCGGCAGGCCGTTGACCGGCAGGCTGAGGGTGGACCAGCCGGGGCCGGCCAGATCGTCGGCGAGGTCCCAGGCCAGGCTGCTCTGCTGGTCCAGCCAGTCCTGGCGCAGCGCCCGGTCCAGCTGCCCGGGCCAGGTCGCGGCGAGCAGGCCGGAGCCGGCCAGCCACGCGGCGGAGGAGGCGGAGGTCGCCTCCAGGGTGCCGGTGTTGTCGGCGCTGCGGCGGCTGTCCCGGCGGGCCACGGTGACCACGACGGCGAACTTCCGTACGTCGCGCGGCTCGTACTGCTTGGCCGGCTCCTCGCCGTGGCCGAGCGAGCCGTAGTCCACGCTGCCCGCGGTGCGGGGGCCGGCGCCGGCCTGCACCAGGAAGCGGCGGCCGGTCCAGCCCTCGTCCAGCCCGTACCAGGGGAAGTCGGCGGACAGGTAGGGCACCAGCGGGTCCGCCGGGCCGGCCTGCCCGCCGACCACCGGGGCTCCGGCCGTGGCCGTCGCCCCTCCCGCCTGACTCGTCGCGTCCATCCCCGGGCCTCCTCAAACACACGTTTGCCTGCCGTGGCGCGCTCCCATGGTGGCGTACCTCGGCGCTCCCCGGGGCCGTTCCTGGTCCGCGACGGGGCGCGGTGTGACGGACGGCTCAGCGAGAACAATCAGCACAATAGCGGCGCACACGCCGCCGCCCCGCTCAGCCGGGTGGCCGGGCGGGGCGGTGGCGCGGAGCCGGGGCGCCGTACGGGGCGCGGAGCAGCCGCCGTACGGGGCGCGGATCAGGTGGCGTCGGGGTCGAACGGGGGCCGCTCGCCGGGTGCCAGCGGGGCACCGGCGGAGGCCGGGGCCGGCGCCGACTTCTCGAAGCTGACGCTGCCGCTGCGGCCGTTGACGGGCGCCGCGGGCTTGTCGTCCAGGACGGAGCGGATGTCCAGCGAGTCCTTCATCTCCTTGAGGCCCAGCGGGTCCTCCTGGCCGCCCATGAGCTGCTTACGCACGAAGGTCTTGGGGTTCAGGTCCTCGAACTCGAAGTCCTGGAAGTCGGGGCCCAGCTCGCTGCGGATGTCCTCCTTCGCGGTGTCGGCGAAGGAGCGGACCTTCCGGATGAAGCCCATGGTGTCCTGGATCAGCTTCGGCAGCTTGTCCGGGCCGAAGATGATGATCGCCATCACCACGAGCGTGAGGAGCTCCAGCCCACCTACGTCGCTGAACACCTTTGCTCCCTAGCTCGTCGGACGACGGTTCCTACAGGGTAATGGCCACCGGCGAGTCCCTGGTCCACGCTGGGATGAAGCCGTGGTAAAGACCTGCCGGTGGCCGAGGCCGTCCGGAGCGGAACGGCGGTGTTCTTCGAGGGCCGCTCTAGCGGGTCTGCTGGCGCAGCGCCGCGACGCCCCCGGGGTTGCGCTCCGGGGAGCCCTGCGGGGTCGCCTCGCGGGTCGCGGCGACCGGGCGGCCGGGGAAGTCCACCGGGACCTGCGCGTTCATCGGGACGAGTCCGCCGCCGCGCCCGCTGCCCGTGCCGGGCGGGCTGACGGTGGTGCCGTGGTTCTGCTCGCCCTGCGCGCTGAGCCCGCCGACGCCGCCGAGCGTCACCGCGGCGACGGAGAAGGCGCCCGCGGCGGCGAAGACCAGCCGGCGCCCCCGCGCGGAGGAGCGGACGACGGCCGCGGAGGCCTGCGGACGGGCCGGGGCGGCGGAGGGCTCGGGGCGGGCGGAGCGCCGGCCCATCAGCGGCCGCAGCACCGCGCCGCGCCCGAAGGCGCGCGGGTCGACCCCGGGCAGCGGGGTGTCGG